>CAZGOO010000011.1:0-11573 GCA_964527505.1 uncultured Oscillospiraceae bacterium
TCCCAGATGCGCTCTTTTTTCACTTCTGCGCCTCCTGCTCCTCCAAAACGCGGTAGGCGACCTTGCCGACGAGCGTTTTCGGCAGCTCTTCGCGGAATTCGATGTCGTAGGGCATGGCGTAGCGCGCGATGCGCTCGGCGCAGTAGGAAAGCAGCTCCTTGCGCACTTCATCGGAGGGCTCCACGCCGTTTCGGAGCACGACGAACGCCTTGACTTTCTGCATTTTGTAGGAATCTTTCACGCCGATGACGCACGAGAGCAGCACTTTTTCATGGCTGTCGAGGATGTTTTCGATTTGGCTGGGGTAAACATTGTAGCCGGAGGTGACGATCATACGCTTGATGCGCTGGCGGAAATAGACGAAGCCGTCGGCGTCCATCTTGCCGAGGTCGCCCGTGTGCAGCCAGAGTTTGCCGTCTGCGTGGGTGCGCAGCGTCTGCGCGGTCTCCTCGGGATTGTTCAGGTAGCCGAGCATCACGCTCGGGCCGCTCAGGCAGATTTCGCCCTCCTGCTCGGGCTCGAGCTCGTTGCAGGTGCCCGGCTCGACGATTTTATAATAGGTATCGGGGAAGGGAACGCCGATGGAGCCTTCGCGGGCGTAGTCGGCAGGGGTCAGGCAGCTTGCCGTGACGCATTCGGTGGTGCCGTAGCCCTCGCGGATCTGCACCTTTGCGCCGTGCGCGCGCAAAAACGCGTCCACCTTGCGCTTGAGCTCGACCGAGAGGGAGTCGCCGCCGCTGAAGACGCCCGTCAGGAACGACAAATCGGTCTTTTCCAGACCCTCGGCGCGCAAAAGCGCCTCGAAAAGCGTCGGAACGCCGGGGATGAGGTTCGGCTTTTTCGTGCGCAAGAGCTTTGCGTAGGTCGCGATGCTGAAATTCGGTACGAGCAGGCACTTCGCGCCGCCGACGAGGGCGGTGTGGATGCCGATGCCGAGGCCGAAGCCGTGGAATACCGGCATGATCGAGAGCATCGTCTGCCCGCGCAGATCGTCGAGGCCGCTTGCGGCGATGGTTTGCAGGGCAAGGGCGTTGAAGTTGCGGCTCGAGAGGCAAATGCCCTTGGTCGTGCCGGTGGTGCCGCCGGAGTAGAGGATGGATGCGCAGTCGTTGCAGTCGCCGTCGTCGGCGGGGAGCGTGCCGGAGGCGTTTTTCAGAAGCTCGCTCCACCAGAGGTAATTGCCCGCTTTCGGCAGCTTCGGGTCTTTTTTGCCCTCGGTGAGCGCGTAGCCGAGGCGCATGACGGGTGAAAGCTCATCGGGGATGCGCGCAAGCAGCAGCCGGGGCTTTCGCGGCGTTTTTCCGATCGCCTGCGTGACCTTTTTGCAAAAACGGTCGAGGGTCAAGATTGCCTTGCTTTCCGAGACGGTCAGATAGAAACCGATCTCCTCCACGGCGGACAGGGGATGGATCATGTTGGAAATCGCGCCGAGGCGGTTGAGCGCATAGAAACAATCGACCGCCTGCGGCGAATTGGGCATACAAATCGTCACGCGGTCGCCCTTGCCGATGCCGATCGACTGCAAAGCCAGCGCGGTGCGCTCGACGCGGCGGACAAACTCGCCGTAGTTTGTGATTTTTCCCTGAAATTCGTAGGCGGGCAGCTTGGGATTTTGCAGCGCGGTTTCGCGCACGAGCTGCCAGAGCGTGCGCTGCGGGTAGTCGATGTGGGCGGGCATTTTGCCGTAAAACTTCGTCCAAGGAGCGTCTTTAGAGACAGACATAGTCGATTGGCCTCCGATTTTTATATTTATCCCGAGTATTATAGCAGAAAATCATGCGGTAGGGAAGAGAAAAGTTTTTGACAAAACCGAAAAAATGCGCAAATCCGCGCTTCCATTCCGCGGCAAAATCGTTTAGAATAGAGGAGCAAAAAAAGAACAGAGGAAAATGCCATGACAAACGAAATGCACAGGCGCTTTGTAAGCGCCAGACGAAACTATATTGCCGCGCAGTTTTCAAACCTGAACGAGATGCAGCTCAAGGCCGCCCTGACCACGCAGGGCCCGCTTTTGCTTCTTGCGGGCGCGGGCAGCGGAAAGACGACGGTGCTCATCAGCCGCATTGCAAATCTCGTGCGCTACGGCCGCGCTTCGGACAGCGAGGAGCTTCCGCCTTATGTGGCCGAGGAAGATGTGGAATATCTGGAATCGCTCTTCGGTCAGCACGACGCGCACGCAGACGAGCTTTGCGCGCTCGAGCCCGCCACCCCGTGGTCGATTCTGGCCATCACCTTTACCAACAAGGCCGCAAACGAGCTCAAGGAGCGCTTGGAAAAAATGCTCGGCGCGCAGGCGCAGGATATCTGGGCGATGACCTTCCATTCCGCCTGCTGCCGCATTTTGCGGCGCGAGATCGAGCGGCTCGGCTACACGCGCAGCTTTACCATCTACGATTCTTCCGACTCCGAGCGCCTGATGAAAGAACTGCTGCGTGAGCGCAACTGGGACGAAAAAGTCTTTCCCCCGCGCGCCGTGCTCGGGGAAATTTCGCGGGCAAAAGACGCCATGCGTTCGCCCAAAGACTTCGCCGCTTCGGTAGGCGAAGATTTCCGCCTGCGCCACATCGCGCAGCTCTATGAAGCCTATCAGGAGCGCCTGAAAGCCTCCAATGCGCTGGATTTTGACGACATCATCGTTTTGACCGTGCGGCTGTTGCAGGAGCACGGCGAGGTGCGGGAGTATTATCAGCGGAAATTCCGCTATGTACTCATCGACGAATATCAGGACACGAACCACGCGCAGTATCTTCTTGCCTCGCTTTTGGCGGGCGGGCACAAAAACCTCTGCGTGGTCGGCGACGACGACCAGAGCATCTACCGCTTCCGCGGCGCGACCATTCGCAACATTCTCGAATTTGAAAACGAATACAAGGGCGCGCAGGTCATCCGTCTCGAGCAGAACTACCGCTCGACGCAGTGCATCCTCGACGCGGCCAACGCCGTCATCTCCCACAATCGCGGCCGCAAGGGCAAACGCCTGTGGACGAACAACGGCTCGGGCGACAAAATTCTCTATTACGAAGCCTATAACGAGCAGGAGGAGGCGGCGTTCGTAGCCGACCAAATTCTCTCGGAGCGCCGCGCGGGCAGGGACTTTCGCGACAACGCCGTGCTCTACCGTGCAAACGCTTTGTCAAACACCATTGAATTTGCCTTTAAGCGCGCGGGTGTGCCTTATCGCATCATCGGCGGCACGCGCTTCTTCGACCGCGCGGAGGTCAAGGATATGCTGGCCTATCTCTGGGTGATTAACAACCGCGCAGACGATTTGCGCCTGCGGCGCATCCTCAACCAGCCGCCGCGCGGTATCGGCGATAAGACCGTCGAGGCCATCGATCGCCTTTGCGCCGCTTCCGGGAAACCCCTTTACTCCGTTATCAGCGACCCTTACAGCTATCCCGCCGTCGAGCGCTCGGCGCAGAAGCTCCTGAAATTCACCGTGCTCATCGAAGAATGCGCGGAGCTTTTGCAGACGCTCCCGCTGCCGGAATTTTACGAGGAACTGCTCATCCGCACGGGCTATGTGGCGATGCTCGAAGAAAAAAACGAGCCGGAGAATCAGACGCGGCTGGAAAACGTGCGCGAGCTGAAATCCTCCATCGTCAACTACTGCGAAACGACCGACGAGCCGACCCTCGGCGGATTTTTGGAGGAGATCGCCCTCTTTACGGACATCGACCGCTACGACGCCGACGCCGACGCGGTGGTATTGATGACCATCCACTCGGCCAAGGGGCTGGAATTTCCCAACGTGTTTCTTGTCGGCGCGGAGGACGGGCTTTTCCCCGGCTCGCGCTGCTTCGGCGAAGAGCAGGAGATGGAAGAAGAACGGCGGCTTTGCTATGTGGCCATTACCCGCGCAAAGCGCCGCCTGACCGTCACGGGCGCGCGGCAGAGAATGCTCTACGGCCACACGACCTATGCCAAGCCCTCACGCTTTTTAGACGAAATTCCGGCGGAACTTCTCATCCGCGAGGGCAAGCGCCCGCCTGCGGGGCAAGCCGCCGCAACCCGCGCGCCGCAGGCGCAGCCGCCGCGCGTGACGGGGGCATTTTCCGCGCGAAAACCCGCAAGCGCGAGCGCCGCGCCGCTTCCGAATTTTGCCAAGGGCGATACGGTGCGCCACGATACTTTCGGCGTGGGCATGGTGCTCTCGGTGTTGCCCACGGGCAACGACGCGATGCTTGAGATTGCCTTTGACAGTGTCGGAACGAAGCGCCTGATGGCGCGCACCGCCGCCGCCAGAATGAAAAAGCTGTGATTTTTCGCCCCGAAGGCGCATAGGCTTTCGGGGGAGGTGGGGCTATGACGCGACTTGCGCGCGATATGCTGCGGAAATATTGTGCCGTCGGGCTGGTCATTCTTGCCGCCGTAACGCTTCTGTTTCGCCATCGGCTCGCGCCGGCGGCAGCGGAGCTTCTGGCGATTCAGGTGGACAATCAGGCGTCGGACGCCATCAGCGCCGCCATTGCCGAGCAGATCGCGGCGGGGGAGATCGACTACGGCGCGATGATCTCCGTGGAAAAAGACGCGCAGGGGAATGTGACCGCCCTGCGCACGAACGCGGCCGAGGTCAACCGCCTGAAAAGCGCCGTGCTTCGCCGCGTGGACGAAAAGCTCGAGCAGATGTCCGTGGAGGAAATCGCCGTTCCGCTCGGAAGCGTCGTTCTGCCGGAGGTGTTTTCGGGCAGAGGGCCGCTCATTTGTGCGCGCGTTCTTGCCGTGCGCACGACCGACGCGGTCTTTCGCAACAGCTTCTTGGAGGCGGGCATCAATCAGACGCTTCACCGCATTTTTATCGATATCCATGTCGTTGTGACGATTTTGACCCACGACGGCACGCGCGAAGTGCCGGTCGATTCGGCCGTGCTTGCGGCAGAGACGGTCATTGTCGGCCAAGTGCCGCAGAATTATTTCGGGTTGGAGGAATTACCGTGAATCCCAAACAGGAGATCGAGCGCCTGACGGCGCTTTTGGAGGACGCAAACCACAAATACTATGTGCTCGATGCGCCGGACTTGCCGGACTACGAATACGACCGCCTTTTGCGCGAACTCGAGACGCTTGAGGCACAGTATCCGCAGTACGCTTCGCCCCTCTCGCCGACCGCGCGCGTCGGCGGGGAGGCGGTCAGCCGCTTTGAAAAGGTGGAGCACGCCGTGCCCTTGGAGAGTTTGCAGGATGTCTTTTCCGCGCAGGAGGTCGAGGAATTTGACCGCCGTCTGCGCGAGAGCCTGCCGGACGCCGTTTACAGCGTCGAGCCGAAAGTGGACGGGCTTTCCGTGGCGCTGGAATATCTCGACGGCCGCTTTGTGCGCGGCGCGACGCGCGGCGACGGCCGCATCGGCGAGGATGTGACGGAAAACCTGAAAACCATCCGCTCCATCCCCATGCAGCTTCCCGATGCGCCCAAAAGGCTCATCGTGCGCGGCGAGGTGTTTATGCCCAGAAGCGTCTTTGAAGCGCTCAATGCCGCGCGCGCGGAGGCGGGGCAATCGCTTTTTGCCAATCCGCGCAATGCCGCAGCGGGCAGTCTGCGCCAGCTTGACCCCGCCGTGGCGGCGGCAAGAAAGCTGGATATTCTCATTTTCAACTTGCAGCTTGCCGAGGGGCGGGAATTTTCTTCACACGCGGAAACGCTCGAATATCTGCGCAAATGCCGCTTTAAGGTCATTCCCAATCAAATCTGCGCGGGCGCGCGGGAGACGCTGGACGAAATTTCGCGCATCGGCGAAACGCGTTATGACTACCCCTTTGACATCGACGGCGCAGTCGTCAAATTAGACAGCCTTTCCGGCCGCGCGATGCTTGGCAGCACCGCGAAATTTCCCCGCTGGGCCTGCGCCTATAAATATCCGCCCGAGATTCGCGAGACGGTTTTGCGGCAGATTGTCGTTCAGGTCGGCCGCACGGGCGTTCTGACGCCCAAGGCGGTGGTCGATCCCGTGCGTCTGGCGGGCACGACCGTGACGAACGCCACGCTGCACAATCAGGATTTTATCACGCAGAAAGACATCCGCATCGGCGACACCGTGCGCATCCGCAAAGCAGGGGAGATCATCCCCGAAATTCTGGAAACCGTGCCTCAAAAGCGCCCCGAGGGGACAAGCCCCTACCGTCTGCCCGAGAGGTGCCCCGTGTGCGGCGCGCGCGTCGAGCGGGACGAGGACGGCGCGGCCGTGCGCTGCACGGGTGCGGAGTGCCCCGCGCAGCTTTCGAGAAACATTGAGCACTTCGTCTCCCGCGCCGCCATGGACATCGACGGCCTCGGAGAGGCGCTCGTGGAGCAGCTCATCGAGCGCGGCGCGATTCATTCCGCGGCGGACATCTATTTTCTCACGCTCGACGACTTGAAAAGCCTCTGGAAAAGCGGCGAAAAGGCGGCAAAGAATCTGCTTTCCGCGATTGAAGCAAGCAAGCAGAACGAACTTTCGCGCCTTTTATACGCCTTCGGCATCCGACAGGTGGGCGAAAAGGCGGCCAAACTTCTGGCAAAGCACTTCGGCTCGCTCGACGCGCTCGCCGAGGCCACGACGGAGGATTTGACGCAGCTTCGCGACATCGGCGAGATTACCGCCGAGAGCCTGACGGGCTGGTTTGCCGCAGAGCAGTCGAAGCACCTGATTTCCCGCCTGCGCGAGGCGGGGGTGAATTTCACCGAGCATTCCGATGCGCTCGACGAGCGCTTCGCGGGAAAGACCTTTGTGCTCACGGGCGCGCTTTCGCTCTTCACGCGCGATGAAGCGAGCGCCCGCATTGAGCGGCACGGGGGAAAAGTCTCCGGCTCGGTGTCGAAAAAGACCGATTTTGTGGTCGCGGGCGAAAACGCGGGCAGCAAGCTGCAAAAAGCGAACGATTTGGGCATCCGCGTGCTCACCGAAGAAGAATTTCTGCAAATGCTCGAATAGAGAAAGAGGGAAGTACCAATGAGAAAATTTCTGGCAATTATCCTGTGCCGAATCCTGCGCTTTGTCGGGGGACTCCTCGGAAAAGGCTCGAGCCTGCCGGGAAAATACGCGCTGAAACTCTGCCCCGATATCCTGAGCCGCATTGTTCTGCCGAAAACGGTCATCGCCGTGACGGGCAGCAACGGCAAGACCTCCACGGTGGAGATGCTCGCCGCCGCGTTGCGCGCCGAGGGGAAAACCGTCGCTTATAACGCGCAGGGCTCCAACCAGATCGAGGGCGTGACGACGATGATCCTTTGCGCCTGCTCGCTCAGGGGCGTGATGAAGCAGGATGTGCTCTTAATTGAGTCCGACGAGCGCTATGCGCGCTACACTTTCCGTCATTTTCACCCGACGCACTATGTCATCACGAATCTCTACCGCGACCAGCTCACGCGAAACGGCCACCCGCAGTGGGTCTACGACGCGATTGCAGACAGCATTTCCGAGGATACCACGCTCATTCTCAACGCGGACGACCCTCTGGTGCGCCTGTTCGGGCAGGGGAGAAAGAATGTGCGCTGGTTTGGCATGGAGGAAGTTGCGGGCGACACGAAAACGCTTGTCGGCGCTTACAATGACGCGGCCTATTGCCCCGTCTGCGGAAAGCCCCTGCAATACAGCCTCTATCACTACAACCACATCGGCCACTATGCCTGCGCCTCCTGCGGCTATGCCCGCCCGAAGCCCGATGAGTGCGTAACGAAGCTCGATTTGGACGCGGGCAGTTTGGAAATCAACGGGAAAGACAACATCTCCCTTGCGCTGCGAAGCGTTTACAATGTGTATAATCTTCTGGCGGTGTACACCGTCTGCAAAATGCTGAAAATTTCCCCGGAAATGATCTGCAAGACCCTGAGCGACTATGTGCTCAAAAACGGGCGCTTTCTGCGCCTGCGTATCGGCCGGCACGAGGGGGAGTTTCTGGTTGCAAAGCACGAAAACTCCGTGTCTTACGACCTCTCTTTGCGCTACGCCGTCGGGCAGAAAAAGCCCTGCACCGTGCTTATCATCGTCGATTCCGTCAGCCGAAAGTATTTTACGAGCGACACTTCGTGGCTCTGGGACATCAACTTCAATCTGCTTGCAGATGAATGCGTACAGCGGGTGCTGCTCTGCGGGCAGTATTGTAACGACCTTGCCCTGCGCTTCTCCTTTACGGATGTTCCGCCCGAGCGCGTGGAGGTATTTTCTCAGGTGTCCGAGGCCGTGGCGCGTCTGCGCGAAGCGGGCGAGGAGACGGTGTATGCCGTGACGTGCTTCTCGGATAAGGACAAGCTCCTGCAAACTGTGGAGGTGATCGGATGAAGCTCTTACACATCTACCCCGAGCTGATGAATCTTTACGGGGACTATGCCAATGTGCGCGTGCTCGAGCGCTTTCTGCGCGAGCAGGGCGCAAGCGCAGAGGTCGAAACGCTGGCGCTTTACGACACGCGCGACATTTCGGACTACGACTTTTACTTTATGGGCGCGGGCACGGAGAAAAACGCGAAACTCGCCCTGTCGCAGCTCAAGCGCTGCCGCGACACGCTGCAAGCTGCGAAAGAAGCGGGCAAGGTGCTGCTCTTTACGGGAAATGCGTGGGAGCTGCTCGGAAAAAGCATCACCGACGCGAAAGGCGAAGTTTTCGAGGGCCTGCATCTTGCCGAATTTGAGACGGTCGAGACGAATAAGCGCACCGTGTGCGACGCGGTGGCCTATTTCGGGGAAATTCCGCTCGTCGGCTTCGTCAACAAATGCTCGACCACGCGAAACGTGGCGCAGCCCTTTGCAAAGTTGGCGCTCGGTTTCGGAAATTTCGAGCAAAACGGCGAAGAGGGCTGGCACGAGCAAAACGCCTTCGGCACGCACCTGACAGGCCCGCTGCTTGTGAAAAATCCCGCGCTTCTGCGCAAAATCGCCTCGCTTGTGCTCGGCAAAGCCCTTGCCGACGACACGCCGATGTGGCAGGCGGCCGAGCGCGCCTACGCTGTCGCGCTGGACGCGTTGAGTAAGCGCATTCCGTAAAAAAATTTGCGGCGCCGGAACGTCCGACGCCGCGATTTTTTACAGTTTTTGAAAAATTCCTTTTTCCACGCGCTTGTATAAAAGCAGCGTCAGAGCCGTCAGAAGCGCACCTTTGAGCAGGTTTAAGGGCGCGACACACAAAATCACAAAGCTCGCCGCGTCTTTCACACGGGGGAAAATCGCCGTGCCCATCGCGATGATTTTCTCCAAATCCATATGAAAGAGCTCCGAAAACGCCGGAAGCAGATAGACCGCGTTAAAGGCCGCACCGAACGAGGCCATGCAGATTGTCCCGATTGCAAGACCCAGTGCGGCAAAGCCGCGCGTCTTTTTCGCGTGATACACGACCGTTGCGGGGACGACGAGCAGGCACCCGACCACGAAATTTGCAAATTCGCCGACATAGGCGGTGCTGGTGCCCTTGAGCAGGAGCTTCACGCCGATTTTTACAAGCTCCGCCACGACGCCCGCCACGGGCCCGAGGTAAAAGCCGCAGATGAGCACGGGAAGCTCGCTTAAATCCAATTTATAAAACGACGGCGCCAGAAAGACCAGCGGAAACTCCACGAGCATCAATACGCCCGCAAGCGCGCCGCACATGGCGATCACGCTCAAAGTCTTTGCGCGCGAGACGCGGCGGACATTTTTGCGAAACAGGCGCTGAAACAGGGCGGCGATGCCCAGAAGCAGCGCCAGCGCGGCAAGGCAGGTCAGAACAAAGGTCAGCGTTTTCATATTCCCTCCGAAAAAAATCGCCCGAGACTCCCCGGGCGACGAAAAGAAACGGACAGACCATCCGCAAAACCTTCTTCCATCCAGACTGTACTGTCGGTTTCGGAATTGCACCGAATCATGCGCCGAAGCGCTCGCGGACTTTACCGCCGGTGGGGAATCGCACCCCGCCCCGAAGATTGACGATATGAATTTGTGCCTCTATCATAGCATATATTTTCGGAATTGCAAGCCTTATCTTTCTGTGCTATACTATGCTTCGGACGGCTCGGTCGGCTCGGCCGATTCGCTCGGCGCGGCGGAGCTGCTTTCGCTCGGCTTTGCGGCGGGCTTTTTGAAGCCGTGCATCACGCCGCCCGGCGCGGAATCTGTGATATCGCCGCCGATGATCTTCCCGTCGCAGACCAGAATGCTGGCATAGACGGCGTCTTTCGCGTCGGGATAGTTCAGAATTTCATACACAAATCGGCTGACCTCCTTGCCCGCATAGGCCGTCAGGTCGAAACCCTGACTGAGCTGAAGCTCATTGTAGCGCGAAAAGACGCGGTTGTCTGCGGTCTGCGGGATTTTGACGCGCTGGGTCTTGACGGGTTCGGCGTTGACGCTCCAGCCGTAGGTTGCAAGATACGCCACGCGCTCGTCGTTCGTTGCGCCGGAGGCGAGATTCTCGCTCGGGTCAACGGGTGTCCGCGTGCCGCCGCCGAGCAGCACCGCAAGCAGCGCCACGATCGCTACAAGCGCGACGACCGCTGCGATCAGTCGCGGTTTGGACACTTTCGCAGTCAATACAAACATTGTTTTCCCTCCGAATACGGTTTTGTTGTGCTACACTCTATGATCCGTATCGGACAAATATACCGAAAGGAAGTGCTGCAATGCAGCGATTGGATAAGTATCTCTCCGAAGCGGGCGTGGCCTCGCGCAAGGAGCTGCGCGAGATCATCCGCAGCGGGCGCGTGTGCGTCAACGGCGCTCTCGCGCGCGAGCCGGAGCGCAAAATCGACGAAACCGCCGACGAAATCTCCTTCGACGGCGCGCCTGTCGGCAAAAAAGGGCGCACCGTGCTCCTGCTGCACAAGCCCGCAGGCTTCGTGACTTCCACGGACGACCCGCGCGAACAAACGGTCATGGAGCTGCTTCCCGCGCAGTACCGCGCGCTTTTTCCCGTCGGCAGGCTCGATAAGCAGACCGAGGGGCTCTTGCTCTTTACCGACGACGGCGCTTTGGCGCACCGGCTCATTTCGCCCCGCTCGGAGGTGGAAAAGGTCTACTATGCCGAACACGAGGGGCAGGCCGACGCGCAGGATGTGGCCGCGTTTGCCTCGGGACTGGTGCTGCGCGACGGGACAAAGTGCCTGCCCGCCGTTTTGGAGCCTCTGGGCGCGGGCAAGAGCCTTGTGCGCGTGCATGAGGGGAAGTATCATCAGGTGCGCAGGATGCTTGCCGCCTGCGGCAAACCCGTCACCTATCTTCGGCGCATCAGTGAGGGCGGCCTTGCGCTGGGCGACCTGCCCCTCGGGGCGTATCGCGAGGTAACGGAAGCGGAGCTGGAAAAATTATTTATGTGAAATTTGACGAAGAAAAATCGTCCAAAAAGCGGGATAAAAAAAGCCCCTTTCCGCCGTTTCTTTTGGCGATTATGACGAAACGCTATCCAAATTTCATAAAAATGAAGCGAGATTTTGAAATAAAATGTCCAAAGCCTCTTGCATTTCGTCGAAAAAAAGAGTATGATATCCTCATAAATTTGCCGAATTGTGCGTGAATCTCGAATCGAAGGAGGACTTGGAATGTCCAGTCGTATTTTTCAGGGTGTCGTGCTCCAGCTCAGCGAAGCGGGGCAAATGCCGCTTGGCGTGATGGACGCGGAGGGCACGGTGATCTC
>CAZGOO010000012.1:0-11370 GCA_964527505.1 uncultured Oscillospiraceae bacterium
CCCGCGTCTGCCGCTTTCAAAATGGCTGCTTCCAAGCCGCTTTGCCGCAGCCAGAGAAGGTCGGAAATGGTGCTTTTCGTGCCGGGCAGAAGAATCATATCGGGATTTTTCAAATCGGCGACCTTTTCCACATAGCGCAAAGAGACATTTTCGTAGCGCTCAAAAGGCGAAAAATCGGTGAAATTGGAAATTCTCGGCAGACGAATGACCGCGATATCCAAAAGCCGCTGCCCCTTGTTACGGGAAAAACGCTCGGAGAGGCTGTCCTCGTCGTCGATGTCCACATGGGTGTAGGGGATGACCCCCGCCACGGGCACGCCGCAAAGCTCTTCCAGAATTTTCAGACCCGGCTCCAAAATTTTTCTGTCGCCTCGGAATTTATTGACTACCGTGCCCTTGATGCGCGCGCGCTCCTCGGGCTCGAGCAGGGCGACCGTGCCGTAGAGCTGGGCAAAAACGCCGCCTCGGTCAATGTCGCCCACCAGCAAAACGGGCGCGTCTACGAGCTTGGCAAGCCCCATATTCACGATGTCCTCGCGCTTGAGGTTGATTTCGGCGGGGCTTCCCGCGCCCTCGATGACGATGACATCGTATTCCTCGGCCAAGGCGTTATAAGCCTGCATCACGGCGGGAATATACTCGCGCTTGCGCTTATAATACTCCATCGCGCGCATATTGCCCTGCACAACGCCGTTTACAATCACCTGACTGCCCACGTCGGTGGTCGGCTTGAGCAGAATGGGATTCATTTTTACATCGGGAGCAATGCCCGCCGCTTCGGCCTGCACCACCTGCGCCCGCCCCATTTCGCCGCCTGCGGCGGTGATGAAGGAGTTGAGCGCCATGTTCTGGCTCTTAAAGGGTGCGACGCGGTAGCCGTCCTGCTTCAAAATGCGGCACAGCCCCGCGCACAGGAGGCTCTTGCCGGCGTTGGACATCGTGCCCTGAATCATAATGTTTTTTGCCATCTTAAAGTACCTCTTTTATCGCCTGAATCAAAGCCCGATTTTCCTCCGGCAGGCGCACCGCGCTGCGATACCAGCCGGGGCCGAGGCCGCAGTAGTTCGCGCAGCTTCGAATCGCGATTTTTTTCGCCCGCAGCTTTTCCCGCAAAGCCTCGGGCGCGGAAAAGAGCAGATAGTTCGCGCTCGCGGGGCAAACCCAAAAGCCCAGCGCTTCCAGTTCCGATTTGAGCCAAAGGCGCTCGGCATGGATGAGCGCTTTGGATTTTTGCAAAAATTCGCGCTCGCGCAAAGCCGCCACGCCCGCCGCCTGCGCCAGAAGCGAGACGTTCCACGGCTGCACGGCTTCGGACATTTTTTTCAGAAGCGCGCCGTCGCTGCTCAGGCAATAGCCCAAGCGCAGCCCCGCCAGCGCATAATTTTTGGTAAAGGCTTTCAAAAGGAAAAGCTGCGGATTGTCGGGCAGCCGCGATTTCAGGCTCTCGCCGCCCTCACAAAGTTCGAGGAAGCATTCGTCTACAAACAGGCGAATGCCTGTTTTTTTGCAAAAACGCAGAATTTCCTCCATCAGAGCGGGCGCGACGGTTCGTCCCGTGGGGTTATTGGGGTTGCACAGGAAAACGACCTCCGGCCGCTCACGCTGTAAAAATTCCAAAAAGCCCGCATCCAAGGAAAAATCGTTTTCGCGCCTGAGAAAGTAGCGCGTGACCTGCGCGCCGAAGTGCTCGGCGGCGAGGGAATATTCCGCAAAGGTCGGCGCAAGCTCCGCAATTTTCTTCGGGCGCAGCGCTTCGCAGTAGGCATAAATCAGCTCCGCCGCGCCGTTACCGCAGAGAATCAGCCGTTCTTCGACCGCCTCATATTGCGCGATTGCTTCCACGAGCGCGCGACAGTAGGGGTCGGGGTAATGAAACAAATCGCCAAGCGCCTGCGTAATTGCATCCAAAACGCCCTGCGGCGTGCCGAGGGGATTCGTGTTGGCCGAAAAATCGAGCAGAATTTCCTGCGTATAAACGTCGCCGCCGTGCGGATTTTCCGTGCGATACAGCATTAAATCACCACCAGAATCAAAAATTTCAGCCCGCCGAAGAGAAACAAGGCCAGAATCGCCGTCCCATAGAGTACGCGGCAGGCGCGGGGAATGTCCTCCGGCTCAATTTCCCGCAGGGCGTCGCCGATGAAGTCCTTTTTGTGCAGCACGCCATGGTACCACGCATCGCCCGCCAGACGCACGCCCAAAAGCCCCGCGCAGACGGATTCGGTCTGCGCCGAGTTGGGGCTGGCGTGCTTGTAGCGGTCGCGGCGGAAAATTTTCCAACCGTTTTTCGCGTTGAGCCGCAGCAGCCACCCCGCCGCCAGCATCAAAAGCGCGGACAGACGGGCGGGAAGGAAATTGAGCACATCGTCCATTTTCGCGGGGACGAGGCCGATGTTTTTGTAGGGCATTTCCACATAGCCGAGCATGGAGTCCATGGTGTTGACCGCTTTGTAGAAAAAGCCCAGAGGCGCGCCGCCGATGGCCAAGAAAAGAAGCGGAGCAATCACGCCGTCGGAGGTGTTTTCCGCGACGGTCTCGACGGCCGCGCGGGTGACGGCGTTTTCGTCCAAATTTGCCGTGTCGCGCCCGACAATCATGGAAACGGCGTGGCGCGCGCCCTGCAAATCGCCGCGCTTGAGCGCGGCATAGACCTTCATGCTTTCCGTTTTGAGCGATTTCGTTGCCAGAATCTGCCAGCACATGACGCTCTCTATCGCAAAGCCGAGCCACGGCGTGAGGCGATACGCGCCCCACAAAAGCAGCCACGGTACGGCGGTCGAAACGAGCACCACCACGACCCACAGAGCGCCGCCGGCGATTTTTTCGCCCCGCGCGGTCTTCGGAAAGAGCCTGCGAAAACACGTTTCCGTCAGCGAAATCAGCTTCCCGATGAGAACCACCGGGTGAATGAGCCCGTGCGGGTCGCCGAGCAGCAAATCGATGCAAAAGCCCGCAAGCAGTGCGCCCAAAGTCCACATCAGCGTTTTTCTCCCTCAAATGTAAAAATGTAGATGGGGTTTTGCCCCGCCATCAGATGATACGCGCCGACTTTGTTGCTGCGCGCAATGCTTACGCACACGGCCTCGGCCCGTTCAAAGCGGGGCATACAGGCCGTCAGCTCCGCGACGGTTTCGAGCGCGATGGCCGTGGCGACGATGCGCACGGCGGGATTTTTTTCCAGAAGCAGGTCGAGAATTTGCCGCAGATTGCCGCTGCTGCCGCCGACAAAGGCGTGCGTCGGCGCGGGCAGATCCCGACAGATTTCGGGCGCGAAGCCGAAAACGGGCATCACATTTTCCGCACCGAAGCGGCGGCAGTTTTCCCGCAGAACGGAAATCGCTTCCTCTTTGCACTCCGCAGCGTAGACGCGCCCGAAAGGCGCCTGCAAGGCCATCTCCACGGACACGCTGCCCGTGCCCGCGCCGATGTCCCAAACGATCGCGTCCTCGGGCAGCGCCAGCTTGGAAAGACAGAGCGCGCGCACCTCGCTTTTGGTCATGGGAACGCGCTCGGCGCGGAGGAATGCCTCATCCGGCAGACCGAAAGAGGCCGCGCGCGGCGCGGGATTTTCAATCAGCACGGCGCTCAGCGCCCGAAATTCTCTCTGCGCCAAATCTTCCGCCGCGCCGTAGGTGATCGTTTCGTCGGGATAGCTTAGCTTTTCGCCCACCGCTACGCGGACGGACGAAAATCCGGCAGCCGTCAACTGCGCGCAGAGCTTTCCCGCGCCGTTTTCGCCGCCGAGCAGCGCAAAGACGCGCCGATGCCGCCGAATCTGCGGCAAAATGCTCTCCTGCCGCCCGTGCGCGCTGACGCACACAACGTCTTCATAAGAAGTGCCTAATTTTGCGCAGAGATACACCAGCGAGCTCAGGCCGGGCAAAATGCGCACCTCGCATTCCTGTAGCAGCGGAAGCAGTTTCTTTGCCCCGCTGAAAAAGCCCACATCGCCAGACATTACCACCGCAAAAGGCCCTGCATAGGGATTTTTGCGGATAAATGCGGCAATTTCCTCCGGCGCGATGGCCAAAATCTGCGCCTGCCCCTGTGCGGCCGTGGCTTCGACCATGCGCTTTGCGCCGATGACGCACTTTGCACCCGAGAGCGCCGCGCGAACTTCAAGCGTCATGGCCTCGGCGCTTCCGGGGCCGATGCCCACGACCGACACCTGCGGGCGAAAGTTCAGCCCGAAGCGCTCGCAAAGAAGCGCAAGCGCCTCTTCGTAGCGCGCGCCCGCTTTCTGCGGGGGTCTGCCGAGCACCACGGGCTGCGCGCCCGTCAGCCGCGCGGCGGCGATTTTTTCGTCGAAACCGCCCACTTTGCCCGTGTCTTTCGTGACGAGGTAGCGCGCGCCCGTCATGCGCAGCATGGCCGCGTTCATTTCTTCGGAAAACGGCCCCTGCATGGCAAGAATGTGGTCTTTTTTCACGCCCGCCTCCGCGCAGAGGCGCAGGGATTCCTCCATGGGCAGAACGCGCGCGTAGACGCGCTCGGAAAAGTCGCGGATGGGCGCGAATTTATGCAGCTCCTTGCTGCCGGTCGTGAGCAGAATTTTGCCCTCGACGCCGCTTAAAAAATCGACCGCTTCTTCGATATTCTCTAAAAACACACAGTCCTCGGGAAGATTCGCGCCGCTTCGCAGCACACGAAGATACTCCGTGCCGCTCTCTAAGCAGGCGGCGGCGATGTTTTCGGTCACGGCGCTGGCATAGGGGTGCGTGGCATCTGCCACCAAATCAAAGCGCTCTTGCAAAAACAGCGCCGTCATCTCCTCTTTCGTCAGCCGCGCAGCGGAAACGGTCAGATTTTCCCGCGCTTCGAGCAGGGTTTGCCCGTATTCCGTGGCCACGCAGGCATAAACGTGCAGATTTTGGCGGCAGAGAAACTCCACCAGCTCCCGCCCCTCGGTGGTTCCGGCAAAGACACAGAGTTTATACATCGCGGTATCCTCTGGGCGTGACGAGATGCCCGCCGAGCAGCTTCGTCATTTCGTTTCCGATAAAGACGGTGCTGAACATATCCACATCCGCCTCGCGCAGCTGCCTGAGCGTCAGGAGCGTCATGTTTTCGCCCGCGCGGCCGATCTGATGCGCCACGCCGCAGGGACGATTTTCGGGCAGATATTTCAGAAGAATGTCGCAGGCTGCCTTCAAATGCTCCGGCCGCCCCTTGCTGCGGGGATTGTACAAAACGATGGACAAGTCCGCCATGGCGGCGCACGCGAGCCGCTTTTCGATTTTCTCCCAAGGCGTTAAGCGGTCGCTGAGGCTGATGACGGCAAAATCGTGCGTCAAAGGCGCGCCCAAGAGCGCCCCGCCGCTGCACGCGGCCGTAAGGCCGGGGATGACCTCGATTTCCGGCTGCGCGCTTTCGCCCCGCAGCTCGTAGATGAGCGCGGCCATGCCGTAAATGCCGCTGTCGCCCGAGCAGACCATCGCGACGGTCTTGCCCTTGCGCGCTTCTTCCAGCGCCATCGCGCAGCGCTCTGCCTCGCGCGTCATAGGCGTGGTCAGAAATTCCTTGTCGGCATAACGCTCCTTGACCAAATCGACATAGACGGAATATCCCACGATTACGTCGCAATTTTGCAATGCCCGATCTGCCCGAACGGTCATGTTTTCATAATTTCCCGGGCCGATGCCCACCACATAGAGTTTCTTCAAAACGCCACCTCCATAGCTTTGATTGCCGCAGCGACGGTCACGCCGCCCAGCGCCTGTTTTTTTACGAGCAGCCGATCTCCCTGCATCAGAGCCGCCCGCTCGCACACATTGTCCACGCCCGTCACGCTCCGCACAAATTCCGAAGCGGTAAATTCGCCCGAAACGGCGCGCAGCTCTTCGGCGGAATAAAAGCGAATCGTCAGGTTTCGGCTGCGGCAAAATTCCAGAAGGCCCGCCTCGGTCTGCTTCAGGTCGATGGACGCCACGGCCGCAACGGCGCGCGGGTCAATTTTGGTTTCGCGCAGCACTTCGTCCACCGCCTGCGCGACAGCCTCTTTGGAAGTGCCTTTGCGGCAGCCGATGCCGAGGTATACGCGCGGCGGGATGAGCCGCAGCGTTTTTTCAAACGGCGCGCGGCGGTAAATGCCGAGATAAATGCCCAATTTGCCGCAATCTCCCGCGACCACGCCGCCGGGCAGGGGAGACACAATGGGAAATTCGGAGCACAGGGGCACATCCCCCTCCAAAATCGCCGCCGAGACGGATTTTGCGATGCCGATGTTGTCGATGACAAAGCCGCGCCTTGCCGCCCACGCGTCCACGGAGAATTTTTTGTTGATATCGGTCGCGGTGGTAATCACGGGCGTCGCGCCCAGCACGGTTGCGACCTCTTTGGCCAAATCGTTCGCCCCGCCGATGTGCCCCGAGAGTAGCGCTATGGAAAAATGCCCCAGTTCGTCCACGGATACGACGGCGGGGTCGGTGCGCTTGTCGCGCACATGGGGCGCAATTTCCCGCACGGCGATGCCCGTGCTGCCCACAAAAATCATCGCGTCCGCATCGGCGAAAATTTCGCCGTAAAAGGGCTTGAACGGTTTGCGAATTTCCTCGAAATCGGGCTCTTCAAAGCGCGCCATGGTGTAAGCGCGCACTTCATGCGCGGCAAAATGCGCCGCCAGCGTTCGAGCCGTTTTGCAGCCCTGTCGGCTGTAAGCAAAAATCGCAAGCTTCATTCGCTTGCCTCGCGAAATTCCGTGGTAAAGGCGGGGTGATAGAGCATGGAGCGCAGGTAGTTTTCGCCCATGCACTCGCCGACGATGATGAGGCTCGTTTTCGTCAGGCCGTTTTCCGTAACCGTTTTGTGCAGAGTCTCAACCGTGCAGCGGAAGATCTGCTCTTCCGGCCAAGTGGCCTTGTAGACCACCGCTACGGGCGTGTTGCCCGCGTAGCCGCCCGCAAGCAGCTCCGCCTGCAATTTTTCCGTTAGGCTCGTGCTCAAAAAGAGCACCATCGTGGCTCTGTGGGCGGCAAGCGAGGCAATCGTCTGCGCTTGCGGCACAGGCGTGCGCCCCGCCGCGCGGGTGATGATGACCGTCTGGCTTACATCGGGCAGGGTGTATTCCGCTTTTAAGGACGCTGCCGCGCCGCAGAACGAACTGACGCCCGGGCAGACATCGTAGGGAATTTCGAGCCTGTCCAATTCGTCAAACTGCTCGCGCACCGCGCCGAAGATGCTGCTGTCGCCCGTGTGCAGGCGGACGGTCGTTTTGCCCGCGCGCTCGGCTTGCCGCATCGTTTCAATCACCTGCTCGAGGGTCATCGTGGCGCTGTTGAAAATTTCACAATCCGCTTTGCAGTAGCTTAAAAGTGCGGGATTGACCAGACTTCCCGCATAAATCACCACATCCGCTTCTTCCAAAAGGCGTTTCCCGCGCAGCGTGATGAGGTCTGCCGCGCCGCTGCCCGCGCCAACAAAATGTACCATGCTCATTCCTCCGTAATTTTTTGTAAAAGGGTGTCGGCGTTGTCGCTTTTTCCCAGAATGCCGTATTCCTTGGAAAAAAGCAGCGCGCCCATTTGCAGTTCTTCGGCGCGATGCCGCAGATAAAACGTCGTCCGCTCGGTCACGCGCCGTAAAGTGTCATCGTAGTAGGGAGTTTGCCGCAAAATGCGCAGCACATCGTCGCAGGCGACGCATTGCAAAATCTCCCGAATGTCCTGCGCACCCACGCCCGCCGCAGCGGCGTGCGCCGCTAAAATTTCCATGCGGCAGTCGCCGTATTTCGAGTGCGTGTTCATCATGCCGCCGGCAATTTTCACGAGTTTGCCGATGTGGCCGATCAAAAGCGCGCCGCGAAAGCCCAGCTCTTTGCAGATATCGAGCGCGTCGCCGACGAAATTCGACACCTGCACCGCAAAATTCAGGTCAAGCCCCAACTCGCTTCGGATAAATTCCGAGCCGTAGTTGCCGGGGGTCAGAAGCACATAGTCGCGCCCCTGCGCGCGGCGCTGGCGAAGCTCTACGCGGATGGTATCGACGAGTGCCTTTTCACTCATCGGCTCGACGATGCCCGTCGTGCCCAAAATGGAGATGCCGCCCTCGATGCCCAGTCGCGGATTGAAGGTCTTTTTCGCCAGACGCTCGCCCTCCGGCACGGAAATGACCACCGACAGGCCGCCGCGTTCGTCGAAAAGACGCAGAACTTCTTCCACATTTTCCCGAATCATTTGGCGCGGCACGGAGTTGATCGCCGCGTTTCCCACCGGCTGGTCAAGCCCGCGCTTGGTCACGCGGCCGACGCCGAAGCCGCCGTCGATCGTCACGCCCGGCGCCTCGCAGCGGGAAACCGTCGCGAAAATGAGCGCGCCGCCCGTCACATCGGGGTCGTCGCCGCTGTCTTTTTCGATGGCGCAGGAAACGCAGTCCCGAGAAAGGGAGATTTCTTTCACTTCCAGCGTTAAGCGGATGCCTTTGGGCGTGTCGAGCGTGACGGTTTCTTTCCGCTTGCCGCTCAGAAGCATCCACGCGGCGGCTTTTGCCGCGGCTGCGGCGCAGGAGCCCGTGGTGTAGCCCAAGCGCAGCCGCTTGCCGTCTTTTTGCACATACTGCTCCATCAGCGCGCGATTTGATAGAGCAGGGCGTTGCACACGGCCGCAGCTACATTGCTTCCGCCCTTGCGGCCGCGGGCGACGATGTGCGGCACATCGGAAGTCAGAATCAATTCCTTGCTCTCTACCACGTTCACAAAGCCCACGGGCACGCCGATAATCAGCGCGGGCTTGAGTTTTCCCGCCTGCATCAGTTCGTGCAGGGAGATGAGCGCCGTGGGCGCGTTGCCGATGGCGAAAATGCAGGGCTTTTCGAGCGCCGCCGCACGCTCCATCGACACAAACGCGCGCGTCACGCCGCGCAGTTTTGCCTCTTTGGCCACGTCCTCATCGGCCATGAAGCAGTGCACCTCGCCGCCCAAGCGGCCTAAAACGGTCTTATTGATGCCCGCGCGCGCCATTTGCGTATCGGTCACGATGTCGCAGCCCGCGCGCAGCGCCTCAATGCCACGGCTTACGGCGTGCGGGGAGAAAATCAGATTCTGCACATAGTCAAAGTCGGCGGTGGTGTGAATCACCCGTTTGAGCACAAGCTCGTTTTCGGGGTCAATGGGCGCGTCGCCCAGAAGCTCGGAAATGATTTCAAAGCTGCGCGCTTCAATATCCATCGGGCGAATTTTTTCAATCATGGCGGTGCTTCTCCTTTACACAGGCGTCGTAGAAATTCGTCAGAAATTCGGGATTTGCGTAAAAATGGAAATGGGGGAATCCGGCATAGAGCAGCGCGCCCGCCACGGCGCACTGCCAGCTTCTGCCGCTCGGCTTCACGGCGGTAAAATCCGCGCCGGGGTCGGTGCAGTCCCAGTGGTGAAACTCATGGGCGGCGATTTTCCCGCCCGCGCGGCACAGAAGATTGTCCTTTTGCGCCTGCAAGGTCACATAGCCGAAGCGGGTCAAACGCCCCGTGTCGAAGCACTGCCCCGCGAGCGCGCCGACCATGGGAAAGTCCCCGATGGCCTGCGTCAGATACATAAACCCGCCGCACTCGGCAATGCAGGGAAGTCCGTCCGCAAGGGCTTTTTTCACCGAGGCGCGCATGGTTTCGTTTTCGCTTAATTTTTGCGCATACAGCTCGGGGTAGCCGCCGCCGAGATACAGCCCTTGAATGTTTTCCGGCAAGGCTTCGCCCTCGAGCGGGGAAAAGGGGACGATCTGCCCGCCCATTTCGCCAATCGCGGCGAAATTGTCCGCATAGTAAAAGCAAAACGCCTTGTCCTCGGCCACGGCGATGCGCACGTGCTCGCGCTCGGGCAGCGTTATCGGCAGGAAAGAAAGCGGCAACGCCTCTTTGGAAAGCGCAAGAAGACCGTCCAAATCGATGGTTTTTTCCGCCTGCGCTGCCATTTTCTGCAATTTTTCGCGAAGATTTTCCACTTCTGCCGCCGTGACCAGACCCAAATGGCGGCTTTCGAGCGCGCAGTCGTCCATCTTCGGGAGATAGCCGTAGGCGCGGATGGGGAAGCGCGCCTCGATGGCGCTTTTCAGCGCGCCGTAACTCATCGGGCTGCAACGATTCAAAATCACGCCGCAAATGCGGGAATCGGGACAAAAGCTCAAAAATCCCTGAATCGTGGCAAGCAAGGATAATGCCGCGCCTGCGGCATTGACGATGAGAACCGTGGGCGTATCGGTCGCTTTGGAAACTTCATAAGAGCTGGTGCGGCTGCTTGTCAGGCCGTCGCCGTCGTAGTAGCCCATCACGCCCTCGATGATGCTCAGGTCGCGCGTCTGCGCGTTTTTGAAGAGCAGATAGCGCAATGTGTTTTCGTCAAAGAAATGCAGGTCTAAATTGGCGCTTTGCGCGCCGATGATGCGGCTGTGAAACATGGGGTCAATGTAGTCCGGCCCGCACTTAAACGCGCCGACGTTCAAGCCCCGATTGACCAGCGCCTGCAAAATCGCGCAGCTCACGCCGGTTTTTCCGCAGCCGCTGTTCGTTCCCGCGAGCAGAAGTCTCGGAATATTTGCTTGCATGGCATCTCCTTATAAAACGCACATTACCCGACCTCCCGATTTGGCTTCGGGAGGTCGGGTTTTGCGCGGGTTTGGTGAACTTAATTCTTTTTGAAGGTATCGGGGTAGAGGATTTCGGCAATGACCAGATAGGCTTCCTGATAACGGTGGTTGGGCTTGTTGTGGAACAGACCCTTTTCCAGATAGATCACGCCGTTCTTTACGGCCTGCAGGTCGTTCCAGACGGGGCTGTCGCCGATGATTTCATTCAGATTGCCCTCCGTCGTCTCTTTGTCTACGCGGACGTTGATGAGAATGATGTCGGGGTTGGCCGCATAGAGCTGCTCAAGGTCGATTTCCTTGGACTCAAAGGGTGCGGTGCCGTCGTCGAGCGCATTGACGCCGCCGAGCTGCTGCACAACCTTGCCCGCAGCGGCTTCCGTGCCATAAGCGACCAGCTTGCCGGAGCTTTCGCCGAGAATGGCGACCGTTTTCTTCTCCGCATCGGCGGGAACCTTGGAGACAACTTCGATGATCTTCTGCGCGGTGGCGTTGGCAACTTCTTCCCACTTGTCTTCGTGGCCGTTGAGGTTGCAGAACACCTTGAACCACTTCAGATAGTCCTGCACTTCGTCATACTGAATGGCGATGACAGGGATACCCGCCGCCTCGGCGGTCGCGCCGATGGTCTTGTAGCCGCTCATGCCCATCGAGCAGATGATGAGGTCGGGCTGCTGCGCGAGGATCGCTTCCACATCCCACTTGCTGCCGGCATTGCTCGTGACGATCACTTCCGTGCCTTCGTCCTGCGTAATGTCGCGGCCGATCTGCTCCATGTAGAGCTCCACCGAGCTCTTGCCGCCGG
>CAZGOO010000013.1:0-7381 GCA_964527505.1 uncultured Oscillospiraceae bacterium
GACAGGACAATGATATTGTCCGCGTGCTGAATGGTCGAAAGGCGGTGGGCAACGATGAGCATCGTGCCGATGTTCATCATGCGGTCGAGCGAATCCTGAATCAGAACTTCCGTCTCGGTGTCGATGTTGGCCGTGGCCTCGTCGAGGATCATCACATCGGGCTTGTGCAAAATGGTGCGGGCAAAGGACAGAAGCTGGCGCTGACCCGCCGAGAAGTTGTTTCCGCGCTCGCGCACCTCTTCGTCGAGCCCGTCGCGGAGCTTGTTGATAAAGTGGTCGGCGTTGACATAGCGGCAGGCAGCCATAATCTCTTCGTCGCTCAGCCCCTCTTCGCGCAGAACAAGGTTGCTGCGGATGGTGCCGGAGAAAATGAACACATCCTGAAGCATCTGGCCGAAGCGGCGGCGCAGGGAGGCAATCTTGATATGGCGGATGTCGATGCCGTCAATCAGGATTTGGCCTTTCTGGATGTCGTAGTTGCGGCAGATGAGCGAGAGGATGGTGGTCTTGCCCGAGCCGGTCGCGCCGACAAAGGCGACGGTCTGCCCCGCCTTGACCTTGAAGGAAACATCCTGCAAGACCCATTCGCCGGGGATGTAGCTGAACCACACGTTGCGGAACTCGATATCGCCCTTGATATGGTCGATGTCGATGGCGTCGGGTTCGTCCGTCAAAGTGGTCGGAATGTCGAGAATCGCGAAAATCTTTTCCGCCGAAGCCATGGCCGATTGCAGGCGGTTAAACTGCTCGGCGAGGTTTTGCAGGGGGTTAAAGAATTTCGAGAGGAACATATAGAAGGTGACGACCGTGCCGCCGGTGATGACCTGACCCATAAACTCCGTGTCGCGGATGTAGCCGCGGCCGCCGAGATAGAACAGGCACAGAACCGACGAAGCATAGAGCATATAAATCAGCGGGCGGAAAATGCCGAAAACGAAAATCTGCGCGCGCTTTGCCTTGCCGAGGCGGTCGTTTTTCTCGTTAAATTCCGAGAGCTTGCGCTCCTCGCGGTTGAAAATCTGAATGACTTTCATGCCCGAGAGGTTTTCCGAGAGGAAGGTGTTGATATCCGTCGTGCCGTCTTTGACCTTGCGGTGCGCCTTGCGGGAGAATTTGCGGAACACGACCGTAAAGAGCAGGATAAAGGGCGCGAAGCACAGAACCATCAGACCCAGCGCGTAGTTTTTAATCAGCATTGCCGCCGTCACGCCGAGCAGGACGAAGCTGTCTTTGAGAAGGTTTACGATAATGTTCGTAAAGAGCAGCGAGATGGCGTTCGTATCGTTCGTCAGACGGGTGACGAGCTTGCCGACGGGCATACTGTGAAGCTGCTCATGCGAGAGGCTTTCGATGTGGATGAACAGGTCTTCGCGGATTTCGGAGATGATGCGCTGACCCGTTTTTTGCAGGATGATGGCCTGAAAGTAGCTGCTGATGAGCGAGCAGACCAAGAATCCCGCATACACGGCCACGCGCGAGAAAAGCGCGGAAAGCTCGAAATTGTCTTTGATAAGCTCTTCGATTTCGCCGATAATCAGGGGCGAAGCGATGCTGTACGCCACGGAGACGATCATAAGGAAGAGAACCAGAACGAAACGCTTCCAGTATTTTCCCGCGTAGTGCAGGAGCCTTCGCATGATTTCGGAGTCTTTGAGATTGCGCTCGAAGCCGATGGCCTCTTTGTTGTCTTTAATGGTCATGTAGGCGATGATGCAGATGACCGAAATGACGCCGATGACCGCGCCGACGATCAGAAGCGGCAGATATTCATTCATTTTCGCTCACCTCCGCAGCCTTTTTCTCATCGTCGAGCTTTTGCAGCTCGACCATTTCGCGGTATTCCGGGCAGTTCCTGTAAAGCTCTTCGTGCGTGCCGACGGCCACGAGCTTGCCCTCGTCCAAGAATACGATTTTGCTCATCTGCTCGACCGTGGAGATGCGGTGGGCGATGAGAATGGTGGTCTTGCCCTTGCGGCGCTCGCGCAGATTGCTCAAGATAACGCGCTCGGTGTCCACGTCCACGGCCGAAACGGAGTCGTCCAGAATCAGAATGGGCGCGTTTTTCATCAGCGCGCGGGCGATGGAGATGCGCTGCTTCTGGCCGCCCGAGACGGTCACGCCGCGCTCGCCGAGAATGGTGTTGTATTCCAGCGCAAATTCGGCGATGTTGTCGTGAACATCCGCCATTTTCGCCGCGTTTTTGACCTCATCGAGCGCGTCGCTCTCCGAGGCAAAGGCAATATTATTGGCGATGGTGTCGCTGAAGAGGAAGTTATCCTGCGGCACATAGGCGGCAAACTGCCGCACGGTATGGATGGGGATGGAGTTGATATCCCGCCCGTCGAGAAATACCGTCCCGTCGGGCACATTGTAGGTGCGCAGAATCAAATCGACGAGCGTGGTCTTGCCGGAGCCGGTCTTGCCGATGAGGCCCACGCTCTCGCCCGCTTCAATACGGAAAGAGACATCTTTGAGCACATCGAATTCGCCGTCGGGATAGCGGAAATTGAGCCCCTTGAACTCGATTTCGCCCCGAAGCGCCTCGACCGGCTGCACATTTTCGCGGTCGTGCACATCGGGCGTGGCGTCGAGCAGGTCGCCGATGCGCGTGAGCGACGCTTTGCCGCGCGAGCGCATTTCAATCAGTTCCGAGACGGCCATCACCGGCCAGACGGTGGCATTAAAGTAGCCGATAAATTCCACGAGCTGCGCCGCGTCGAACACGTCCGTGTAAACAAGGTAGCCGCCGTAGCCCAGAATCACGCAGATGACGGATTCGACAAAGAGGGTGACGAGAATGTTGAGCACCATCGAGGCTTTGACATATTTCACGTTCGCCTCTTCGTTTTCCACATTGAGCTTGCGGAAGAACATGAGCTCTTTCGTCTCCTTGACGAACGCCTTAATGACCGCAAAGCCCGAAATCGTCTCCTGCGAGAAGTCGGAAAGCTCGGAATATTTTTCCTGACGCACGCGCCACTTGTCCTGCAAATATTTGCCGACAATGGTGCTCACCGCAAGCAGCAGCGCCATCGGCACGAGGCACAAAGCCGTAAGCAAGATGTTCATCTTCAGCATTTCCATCACGGCCATGACCAGAAGGAACAGCGCGTCGCAGAACATCATCAGTCCCGAGCCGAAGCACTCCTGCACGGTGTCGAGGTCGTTGGTGAAGAAAGACATCAGGTTGCCGATTTTGTTGACCTGATAATACTGCTGCGAAAGCGACTCGCAGCGGGCAAACATCCGGCTGCGCAGGTCGGTTTCGACCTTGATGGCGCTTCCGAAGAAGCAGATACGCCACAAAAAGCGCCCGATTACCAGAGCGACAATGATCACGAGCATCGGCAGGCAGATTTTATCGAGCAGGAAAATCATGTCGAAGGTTTCCCCGTCCACAACGCCTGTGTTGATGCCCGTGATGACCATGCGATAGATTTTCGGGATGATAAGCTGCGCATAGTCCACGAGGATCAGCGATGCCAGACCCAGCAGAAGCGTGGGCAGGTACTTGAGATAGTAGCGATTGATATGCTTTCCGAAAAGCACCAAACCACCTCATTTCAAAAATTAGTTAGATAGTTTAAGTATTTTAGCAGAATGCGACAAAATAGTCAAGCCTTATTTTACATTTCTTTTTAAGAATTTGTCGGAATCGGCGCTTGTGTTTCGGCGCGCCGCGTGCTACAATATGCTGTGGAAATGAGGAGGTGCGATCCATGAAGCAGGGATTTAACAACGAAACATATTTCAGGCTCCAGACGCAGCGCATCCGCGAGCGCGTCGAGTCGTTCGGCGGCAAGCTCTATCTGGAATTCGGCGGCAAGCTCTTCGACGATTACCACGCCTCGCGCGTGCTTCCGGGCTTCCACCCCGACAGCAAGATGCAGATGCTTCTGAAAATGAAGGACGACGCGGAAATCATCATCGCCATCAACGCCAACGACATCGAAAAAAGCAAGGTGCGCGGTGATTTGGGCATTACCTACGACTTGGACGTGATGCGCCTGATCGACGCTTTCCGCGGCTACGGGCTGTATGTCGGCAGCGTGGTGCTCACGCAGTTCTCCGGCCAGCGCGCGGCGGAAGTTTTTGAGCGCAAGCTGCAAAGCCTCGGCGTGCGCACCTACCGTCACTACCCCATTTCGGATTATCCGACGAATCTTCCGCTCATCATCTCGGACGACGGCTTCGGCAAAAACGATTTCATCGAAACGAGCCGTCCCTTGGTCGTTGTGACCGCGCCGGGCCCCGGAAGCGGAAAAATGGCCACGTGCCTCAGCCAGCTCTATCATGAGCACCGCCGCGGCGTCGCCGCAGGCTACGCAAAGTTTGAGACGTTCCCCGTGTGGAATCTGCCGCTCAAGCACCCGATCAATCTGGCCTACGAGGCCGCGACGGTCGATCTTTCGGATGTGAACATGATCGACCCCTTCCATCTCGAAGCCTATGGCGAAACGACCGTCAACTACAACCGCGACATTGAAATTTTCCCCGTGCTCGATATGATGTTCCGCCGCATTTTCGGCAGCAGCCCCTATCGCAGCCCGACGGATATGGGCGTGAACATGATTGCCTACGCCATTGAGGACGACGACATTTGCCGCAACGCCTCCATGCAGGAGATCGTCCGCAGATACTACGCCGCCCGCTGCGGCGTGCGCAAGGGCACGGCCGACAATACGCAGGTACACAAGCTGGAAATGCTGATGAATTCCTGCGGCATCGGCCCCGAGCTGCGCGGCTGCGTCGCTCCGGCCATCGCGCTTGCCGAACAGACCGGCGCGCCCGCCACCGCCATCGAGCTGCCCGACGGCTCCTTTGCCACGGGCAAGACCTCTTCCCTGCTCGGCGCGTCCTCCGCCGCGCTCATCAACGCCCTGAAGCGCCTTGCGCACATCGACGACGCCATCCAGCTCATCTCCCCCACCGTCCTCGAACCCATTCAGGCGCTCAAGACGGGGCACTTGGGCAATCACAACCCGCGCCTGCACACCGACGAAGTGCTCATCGCCCTTGCCATCAGCGCGGTGACGAACCCCACCGCCGCGCTCGCGCTCGATAAGCTCAGCGAGCTGCGCGGCTGTCAGGTGCATTCGTCCGTCATTCTCTCGCAGGTGGACGAAAGCGTCTTCGGAAAGCTCGGCATGAACCTCACCGCCGAGCCCGTGTATCAAACCAAAAAGCTCTACCACAGATAATGTGTAAAAAAATCGGCCCGCCGTTTGGCGGGCTGATTTTTATTTTGTTTCGAGGGCGGCAAGAAGGCTGAGCTTTGCGCCGAAGGCGGTCGTTTTTTCGATGCCGCGCTCGAGCGCGATATCCGTCAGGAGCCAGCCCTCTTTGCAGGCAGTGTAGCGCACGACGCGCCCCGCGCCGCCGAAGCTCACGCTCTGCACGCAAAGCGTGCCGTCAAAGACGTCGAGCGGCGCGCTGTATGTCGGCGAGTCGGCCGACGGGTCTGAGCCATCGAGGGTGTAAAGAAGCTGCGTGTTTTCCGCCGGGGTAAAGACGAATTTCCCGTTTTGCACGGAAGCCGTCGCGTCGGCAAGCGTCTCGGCCTTTTGGGTGCTGAGTGTGACGCTTGCGCTGCGGCCGCCGTTGATGTTGTAAGCCGCGCAGCACTCGATTTTGTGCGCGCCGTTGAATGTAACGGGGCCGGTGTATTCGTGAAACACCGTCTCGTCGTCTAAGCGATACCACAAAGGCGCGCCTTGAGACGAGAGCATCGTCAGCCGCGTGCCGCCGAGCGTCTGCGTGAGGGTCGCTTCGGGCGCGGACACGCCGCCGATGTCGCTTTCGTCGCGCATACAGGTGCTGTATTTTTCGCCCTTGTTCATCTGCACGCCGCGGCGGCGGTAAAGCTCGCTGACGGTGACAAACTCGTAGCCCTGCGCCTGCAAAATGTCGATGGCGGCCAGCGCGCCGTCCACGGAGGTGGCGTGGATGTCGTGGCAGAGGACAATCACGCCGTTGTAGGCATTGTTGACGATTTGATTGCACACATACTCCGCGTCGCGGTATTTCCAGTCGAGTGTATCGAGCGACCAGATGACCGCAGGCGCGTCCAAAAGCTGCAAAACGCGCGAATCGGCCGAGCCGTAGGGCGGGCGGACGAGGTAATCCAAATCCATGCCGAGGATCTCGTCGAGCAGCGCGTCGGTGCGCTGCACTTCCGATCGCACCGTTTCGTCGGTTTTCGCGGTGAGCTGATAGTGGCTGTAAGTATGCGAGGCGATCTCATGCCCCTCCAGAAACGCGCGGCGCACGGTCTTTTGGGAATAGGACGCACACTGGCCGAGCATGAAGAAGGTCGCCTTTGCCCCGCGCTCGGCAAGGCCGTCGAGCAGGCGCGGCGTCGGGCCGCCCGGGCCGTCGTCAAAGGTCAGGGCAATGAGTTTGTGTTTCGTCGATGTTGCCGAAACCGTCGGCAGAAGCGTCACAAGGCAGGCCAGTGCCGTCAAAAGGCAAAGCAGTCGTTTCATCGGTATCTCCTTTATCTGTTTCTTTCAGGAGCGGTATCCCCTGTAAATCCAGCGGCACGAGCGCCGCTTCGCGGCCGAAAATCGTTCGGTGTTCCAATTTCCCCGCCCACGCGGGAAAGCGCAGCTCGTCATTCGGGTCGATGGCAAGCGTGTAGCCCGCCGCTTCCGCGCAGATGAGCGCGTCTTGCAAAAACACCTGCGCAACTTCCCCGCACCACGGCGCCCAGCGCCCCTTCGGATGGGAAAAAGCCGCCGCACCCGTCACTTCGCGCGGAAAATGCGAAGCGGCGATGCGCGCTTCGAGCCGCCCGCTTTTGTCGGGGATGCCGAGGTAGACCGCGTCGAAGCCGCAAAGCGCATACACGCGCCGAATTTTTTCCGGTGAGGCTGCAATGCGGCACTGCGCGCAGACATAGAGCCCCTGCCGCCGCACGCTCAGTGTGCCGACGGCTTCGCCCCGCTCGTAGATATTCCGTTGCATTTTCATCCCTCCCGCACAGGCTATGCGCGCCCCTGCGGGAATATGTATCCGCACGCAAAAGCGCGCGGATTTTTTTACTGCGTCTGCGGCAGGCCGAAGCTGACGGCAATGGCCGAATCGATGCGATTCATCATCGCCGCATCGACGCGCCCCATATGCTCGCGCAGGCGACGCTTGTCGATGGTGCGGATCTGCTCGAGCAGCACTACGGAGTCTTTCGTCAGCCCGACGGACTTTCCGCACAGCTCGATATGCGTCGGCAGTTTTGCCTTATTGGTCTGACTGGTGATTGCGGCGGCAATCACCGTCGGTGAGTATTTGTTGCCCGTATCGTTTTGCACGATGAGCACGGGGCGCGTGCCGCCCTGCTCGCTTCCGACCACGGGGCTCAGGTCGGCATAGAAGATGTCTCCTC
>CAZGOO010000013.1:7481-11221 GCA_964527505.1 uncultured Oscillospiraceae bacterium
ACCTCCGTCTGATTTTCTCCGTCGAGGAAAATGCGCGGAATGCGCTTGTTGATGCCGCAGAGCATTTCATAGGGGATGGTGCCCACTCTCTGCGTCAGCTCGCCGACGCCGATGTGCGCGCCGCCGTCCTGTCCGAACACGGTCACAATGTCCCCCGGCTTGATTTCCGGCGCGTCGGTCACATCGACCATGCACATATCCATGCAGATTCTTCCCACCTGCGCAAGCTGCCTGCCGCGGTACAAAACGCACATTCTGCCCGAAAGCGCGCGGCTCAGGCCGTCGGCATAGCCGATGCCCACGACGGCAATGCGGCGCGGCACTTCGGTGGTGTAATTTCTGCCGTAGCTCACGCCGATGCCGGCACCAAAGTCGCGCACCTGAAAGACCGTGCTGCGAAGCTGCATCACGGGGCGCAGGTCGATGCGTCCCTCAAGCTCGGGCGCGGGCGCAACGCCGTAAGTGACAAGGCCGGGACGAATCATATCCAGCGCGTATTCGGGATAGAGAAGCGTCGCGCCGCTGTTGCAGCAGTGGCGGATCTCCGGCTCGATGCCGACGGCTTTAAGCACCGAGAGCATCTGCAAAAAGCGTGAAAATTGCAGGCGGGTGAATGCCTCATCCTGCGCAGCGAGCGAGTCGGCCGCCGGGAAATGCGTGAAAATGCCCTCGATGCGAAGCTGCGGCAAGGCCGCGACCGCGCGCAGCTCGTCGAGCGTTTTTTCGTGGTCGTAGGCAAAAAAGCCCAAGCGGGACATTCCCGTATCGAGCTTGATATGGATGCGCAGGCGGCGCTCGAGGCCGCGGAGCCTTTCTGCAAGCGCGCGGGCATAGTCGAGACTGTGAACCTCCTGAATGAGGTTCATCGCCGTCAGCTCATCGGCGTAAAACGGCGGCGTGTAGCCGAGAATGAGGATCGGCCCGCGCAGCCCGCCGCGGCGAAGCTGCAACGCCTCTTCGATATTGGAAACGGCAAGATACTCCGCGCCCAGCTCGCAAAGATGGCGGCTGACGGGCACTGCGCCGTGGCCGTAGGCATCGGCCTTGACCACGCCGAGAAAGCGGCAATCCGAGGGAATTTGCGCGCGCAGCGCGCGATAGTTATGGCTGAGGTTGTCGAGCGAAACCTCCGCCCAAGTTCTTTTGAGATATTTCAAGCGGTCACATCCTTCAATTGCACCGGAAGTCCGAAATCACCATTTGCGCAATTCGCTTTCCATTATAGCACACCTCGGCGCAAATTGGGACACCTTTTTTCAAAAAAGTGTCAACTAAAATTTCATTTTCGCCAAGATTTTTGCGATAGGTCGCGCAATCGACCCCCTCCTGCGTCCCGCCGGAGACGATGTAGGCATTCATCCAGCACGCCGCCGCAAAGGCGGGAACGGCGATGGGGCTCAGCCGCTCGGCGGCAAGAAGGCCGAACGAAAGCGCAAGGCCGTCAAAATCGACCGTCCCGCCCGCGTCCGTCACCGTGGCGGTGATGCCCTCGATGGACTCCGGCGCGACGACGCGCACGCGCGTGCTCGCATCTTTCCGCACCGCAACTTCGAGCGTAAAATCGTGTACATAATCGCCGAAATCCGCCCGCACCTCGGCGGTAAACGTGCAGCCGCCCGCCGAGACGAGCGCGCTGCGAAAATCCACGGCGGGCTGAATGGGGCTCTTTCCCGCTGCGCAGGCCGATAAAAGCGCGCAGAGGGTCAAAAAAAGCGGCAGAATCTTTCGCATTTTTCCCGTTCCTTTCCGTTTTCAGTGGTTTGTCCGTAAAATTCTATGTCCGCGCGGAGAAAATATGAAAAAACTTCGCGCCGCGCTCTTGCAATCGGGAAAAAAATGTGCTAAAATCATCGCAATTTCATACGGGAGCCACGCTCCCGAAGCAAAGGCAATGACCGGGCTGCCGCCCGTTGCCCTGCGGCGTTCAGAGAGGACGGGGTGCTGCGATCCGTCCGCCGCAAACGGCGTCGGCTTTCTCCCGCGAGCCGCTCTGCGGAACATTTGCAGTAGGCAGAGCCGTATGGCTGCGTTAAAGCATGAGTGCGCGGTGTTTGCCGCGAATGGCGGGTGGTACCGCGGAAGCTTCGTCTTTCGTCCCGAATCGGGGCGGGAGGCGTTTTTTATTGCAAATCACTTTGAATCAAAGGAGAATCATATGAGAGAACAACTCGAACAGATCCGCTTGCAGGCGCTTGCGCAAATCCACGAAGCGCTCGACGGCACGGCTCTGGAGGCCGTGCGCGTGCGCGTGCTGGGCAAAAAAGGAGAATTGACGGCGCTACTCAAGCAGATGGGCAAGCTCTCCGCCGAAGAGCGCCCCGTGATGGGTCAGCTTGCCAACGGCGTGCGCGAAGCGCTCGAAGAGCGCCTTGAGCAGCGCAAACGCGAGCTCGACGCCGCCGCGCTCGAGCGCCGTCTGGAAAAGGAAGCGCTCGATGTGACCGTCCCGGGTAAAGAAATTGAGCTCGGCCACCAGCACCCGATGAACCGCGTTTTGCAGGAGGTCAAGGAGATCTTTATCGGCATGGGCTACAAAATCGTGGACGGCCCCGAAATCGAGGACGAAGCGCACAACTTCACCCTCCTCAATACCGAGCCCGGCCACCCCGCCCGCGACCGCTCGGACACCTTCTATTTTAATGACGAAAACACCGTTTTGCTGCGCACGCAGACCAGCCCCATGCAAATTCGCGTGATGGAAAGCCAGAAACCGCCCATTCGCATTCTTGCGCCCGGGCGCGTGTTCCGCAAGGACGAAGCCGACGCCACACACTCGCCGATGTTCCACCAGATTGAGGGTCTGGTCATCGACGAGGGCATCACCATGAGCGACCTCAAGGGCGCTTTGGAGACGCTTATCAAGCGCCTGTACGGCGAAGACGCCGTCGTGCGCTTCCGCCCGCATCACTTCCCCTTTACCGAGCCGAGCTGCGAAGTGGATATGCAGTGCTTCAAGTGCCACGGCACGGGCGAGGTAAACGGCCAGGTCTGCTCCACGTGCCACGGCGAGGGCTGGATCGAGCTGCTCGGCGGCGGCATGGTGCATCCGAACGTACTGGAAAACTGCGGCATCGACCCCGACAAATACTCCGGCTTTGCTTTCGGCATCGGTTTGGAGCGTATGGCGATGGGTCGGCTGAAGCTGAATGATCTGCGTCTGATTTTCGACAACGACATTCGCTTCCTGTCTCAATTCTAAGGAGGTGCGCGAACATGAAACTCAACAGAAACTGGCTCAACGAAGAATTTGTCGATCTGCGCGATATTTCCGACCGACAGTTTGTCGAAACCATGACCGTCGCGGGGCAAAAAGTCGAAACCTATGAGCGCCTCGACGCGGAAATCAAAAACGTCGTCGTCGGCCGTGTGCTCAGCCTTGTGCGCCACCCGAATTCCGACCATATGTGGATTTGCCAAATCGACGTGGGCAAGGACGCGCCCGTGCAGATCGTCACCGGCGCGCAGAATGTGCGCGAGGGCGACCTCGTTCCCGTCGCACAGCACGATTCTTTCCTGCCCGGCGGCGTTCACATCACCTCCGGCGCGCTGCGCGGAGAAAAATCCGAGGGAATGCTCTGCTCCGTCAAGGAGCTCGGGCTGACCGTCAACGACTTCCCCTACGCCATTGAGGATGGCATCTTCATCCTCGAAGAGGATTGCAAGCCCGGCGAGGACATCAACCGCATCATCGGCAACGACGACACCGTCGTGGACTTTGAAATCACGAACAACCGCCCCGA
>CAZGOO010000014.1:0-11113 GCA_964527505.1 uncultured Oscillospiraceae bacterium
ACTTGGTATAGGGGTGCAGGGGGTTGCGGAAGAGCTCATCGGAGCTGGCCAGCTCGACCATCTTGCCGAAGTACATAACGCCGATGCGGTCGGAGAAGTACTTAACGACGGACAGGTCATGCGCGATGAACAAAAGCGTCATGCCGCGGTCGCGGAGGTCGCCGAGCAGATTGATAACCTGCGCCTGAATGGAGACGTCCAGCGCGGAGACGGGTTCGTCGGCAATGATGAGGTCCGGGTTCATGATGATCGCGCGGGCGACGCCGATTCTCTGGCGCTGGCCGCCGGAGAATTCGTGCGGGTAGCGGCTCGCGTGCTCGCGCACGAGGCCGACATACTCGAGCATCTCATAAACCTTCTCGTCGATGACCTTCTGGTTGCGCTCGCCCTGAATGATGAGGCCCTCGGCAATGATGTCGCGGACGGTCATACGGGGGTCGAGCGAGGCGATCGGGTCTTGGAAGATCATCTGGATCTGGTTGGTCAGGCGGGTCTTGCGCGCCTTGCGAAGCTCGTCTTTATACTCGGCATTGAGCGCGTCGCGCTCGGCGCCCGTCGCATTGGCGAGGCGCTGCTCGTAGTCGGCGCGAACCTTTTCGACCTGCGCGGCGGCGAACGCCTTGTTGCAGTTCTTATGGTCGCGGACGGCGAGCTTGCGCTCGGCTTTCTGCTCGGCGATCTTCGCGGCAGCTTCTTCGGAAGAGATCTCTCCCGCGGCGAGCTGCTTCTTGATATCGGCAATGGCTACATCATACAGGCGGGTGCCCGCAGAGATGCGGGTGCCTTTGAAGTAGACGTTGCCGCCGGTGATATCATAGAGCTTGATGATGGAGCGGCCGGTGGTCGTCTTGCCGCAGCCGGACTCGCCGACAAGGCCGAAGACTTCGCCCTTCTTGATGTCGAAAGACACGTTGTCAACGGCTTTCGTCTCAAAATTACCGGCGCTGAAGTACTGACACAGATGCTCAACTCGGAGCAGAACTTCTTCGTTATTCGGCATGGTCGGCACCTCTCTTCACTTCCATACGGGCAATACGGTCAACAATGATCTTGGGCGGGTCAACCTTGGGCGCATCCGGGTGAAGCAGCCAAGTTGCCGCATAGTGCGTGTCGCTGATTTTGAACATGGGGGGCTGCTCCTCGAAGTCGATCTGCATGGCGTATTTGTTACGCGCGGCAAATGCGTCGCCGACAGGCGGGTAGATCATGTTCGGGGGCGTGCCGGGGATGGCTTCGAGGCGCTCGTTCGTGTCGAGGTCGGGCATGGAAGCCAGAAGCGCCCATGTATAGGGATGGCGGGAGTTGTAGAAAATGTCCTCGGAGGTGCCGTATTCGACGATCTTGCCGGCGTACATAACGGCAACGCGGTCGGCCATATTCGCAACGACGCCGAGGTCGTGGGTGATGAAGATGACGGAAAGCTGGCGCTGCTCCTTCAGGCGGTTGATCAGTTCGAGGATCTGCGCCTGAATGGTCACGTCGAGCGCGGTAGTCGGTTCGTCGCAGATGAGGATGTCGGGGTTGGCGGCCAGCGCGATGGCGATAACGATACGCTGACGCATACCGCCGGAGAACTCAAACGGATACTGCTTGAATCTCTTGCGCGGCTCGGCGATACCGACTTCGTCCATCAGCTTGATGGCGCGGTGCTTCGCGACGGCTTTCGTGACCTTCGCAACGATGCCGGCGGCATTCGTCTTGAGGAAGTCGATGTTATCGTTTGCCTCGGTGGCGAAGTCGCGCATCTGGCGCTGCGCAAGGCGCTGCGCAAGGTGCTCGGACAGACGGTCGATGATGTGCAGGATGTTCGCGCGCACCATGTCGAGGTCGGTCACTGCGGCGGCGGCGACTTTCCAGTCGGGCTCCTTGCCGCGGGCGACGAGGCGGTCGTACTTGGCCTTGCTCTTGTCGTAGGCCTTGATCGCTTTCGCGTTTTTGCCGATGGACTTGAAATAGCGGTCGATTTCGGAAGAAACACCGGCTTCGAAAGTGTAGCTCAGGCTGTCCTTGACGATGGCAAGGCGGTCGATGGAGGCGAGAACGGCATCGTTCATCTCCTTGAGGGCCTGCTTGCTTGCGGCCTTGTCCAGTTCCGCCTGTTCAAACACGGCGCGGTGGCTCTTGAGGGAGTCGATGGCGGTCTTCATGGCCTCATAGGAGGTGTCGGCGGAGTACTTCAGACCCTCGCGGACGTCCTTGAGGAAGTCGATCATGAACTCGCGATCGAGGTAATCGAGCAGGAACTCGTTGAGCTTGTCAACGGGCATTGCCGGAAGCGCTTCGCCGCTGTAGCACAGATAGTAGGCCATGCGGAAGAAGTTCGGCTGCGCAAATGCAAGCGCTTCGTCGATGATCTCCTTGCAGACTTTCAAAGACGCGACGGCATCGTCGAAGTCTTCGGTCTTTTTGTTGGCGTTGTAGGCGGCAACGGCGGCGTCGGCAGCGGATTTGAGCTCCTCGGCGCGCGCATTGACCACATACTCGTGGATGGCGACATTGCAAAGTCTGCGGCATTCCTTCACGCGGAACGCGGCGTCCTTCGCGGCCTTTTTGTCAAGCTCGAAGATGAGGTCTTTGAGCTCGTCCGTCACTTCACTTGCGGCCTCGTAGGCGCGGTTGTAAACGGCCTCGAGCGCAACGTGGCGCTTTTCAAACTCGGCAAACTTCTTGCACTTTGCCGAAAGCTCTTCAGCACGGGCGGGGTCGGCGGCGATCATGGCCTTTTCCAGCAGCTCAAGATGCTCGGCAAAGGTTTTCTTGCTCTCGCGCTGGCGGGCCTTGCCCTTGAGGATCATGGCCTCGGTGAGCTGACGGCCGATCTTCACGATCGGGTTCAGGCTGGACATCGGGTCTTGGAAGATCATGGCGATTTTGTCGCCGCGGATCTTGTGGAAGTCCTCCTCGCTGATTTTCAGCAGGTCTTTGCCGTCATAGAGGATCTCGCCGGACTCGGTGATGGAGTTGGCGGCCTGAATGCCGAGAATGGCCTTGGAGGTAACGGATTTGCCGGAGCCGGACTCGCCGACGATGGCGAGCGTCTCGCCCTTGGCGAGGTCAAAGTCGATCCCGCGAACCGCCTGCACCTTGCCGTTGGTGGTACGGAAGGAGATTCGGAGGTCTCTTACTTGAAGCTTATTTTCCATGGATCAATCTTCTCCTCCTCTCAATGCGGGGTTGAATGCGTCGCGCAGGCCGTTGCCGAAGAGGTTGAAGCAGATCATCAGCAGGCCGAGGTACAGCGCGGGGTAGAACAGAGCATACGGCGCGCTGGTCATGGCGGCGCTGCCCTGCTGCATCAGAGTACCGATGGAAGTACCGGCAAAGCTCTGGATATTGACAATGCCGAGGTAGGTGAGGTTCGTTTCGGAGCTGATGACGCTCGGAATGGTCAGAGCGCAGCTCGTGATGATGGTGCCCAACGCGTTCGGGAAGATGTGCTTGAACATCAGGCGCCAGTCGGAAGCACCGAGGGTGCGCGCGGAGAGGACGAATTCCTGACTCTTGAAGCGGTAGAACTGCTTACGCGTCAGAGCGGACATTCCGATCCAGCCCGTGGCAATGAAGGCGACGAAGAGGGAGCCGACCACGCCGACCTTTTGCGACAAATGGTACTGGAACAGGGTAACTGCAACCATGAACGGGATACCCGACAGGACGTCGGAGATACGGTCCATGACAAGGTCGATCTTGCCGCCGTAGTAGCCCTGAATCGCGCCGTAGATCGCGCCGAGGATCATGTTGATCGCGGAGATGACGATGGCGAAAATCAGGGAGAAGCGGGCGCCGATACCGATGCAGGAGAAGACGTCCTGACCCATGGAGTTGGTGCCGAAGAGGTACATCGGCTCATAGCCGTTGATGTACTGATAATAGGCATAGTAGTCGATACGGACCTGAACGGTGCCGGGCGCCTTGGTGCAGGAATAGATGTAGTTACCGGGGTCGCCCTCAACGCGCGTGCCGGTGTAGGGCACGGTCTCAAGTGCGGCATTGGTGGAGTAGGCGGGAATGAGGTTGCCTTCCTTGTCGAGCTTGGGCTCGCCGCGCTCGTTCTTGACCTCATACCAGACATTTGCGTCGTTGACATTCTTGACGTCGCTCGGGACAACATAGGGGTAAATCACACGGTTGCCGGTTTCTTCCTGCCACTTGATGAGGTCCTGATATTCCTCATCGCGCAGGACGCGGGTAACAACGCCGAGCGCATAGTAATAGTTGACATCGACCTGATAGTAGGTCAGGACGACCGTCTGACCCTTACGAATGACCTCTTGGTAAGTGGGGTCATGCTTCTTAAGGATGACCTTTCGGCCGGTCTCCTGCTCGATGGCCTGATAAGCCAGAATGCCGTTTTCATTGACGGAGGGGATGGTGCGGCTGCCGTCGAGGAAGCCCCAGCCCTTTTCCGCAATCGCCGGATGGTAGGGCGGGTAGGACAGGTACATCTTATCCAGATCATACGCGTCGTAGGGAACAAGCAGGGGCGCGACGATGGAATAGAGCAACAGGAACGCGAGGATCCAAGTTGCGATAACGGAAGATTTGTTCTTTTTGAAGCGGATCAGGGCGTCGGCGAAGAAGCTGCGCGCCTTGGTATCGAGCTTCGCGTCGTGGATGCTGGCATCCATCTGAACGAAGGCAAATTTTTCCTTCGGGATAATTCTGTTCATTTCGTTCTTCATGCTCATTTTTTCGACCCCATTCTGATACGAGGATCGATAAAGCCGTAGCTGATATCGACCACAATAGAAGACGCCAGACCGATGACCGTGTAGAAGCAGGTGGAGAACATAAAGATCGGGTAGTCACGGCTGTTGATGGCGTTAAGCGTAAGGTTGCCGACGCCGGGAATGGAGAAAATATTCTCGGTGATCATGCCGCCGGCGAGGGTGCCGACGATGCTGCCGAAAATGGACGGAACAATGATGACCATGCAGTTTTTCATTGCGTGGCGAACCGTCGCCTGCGTTTTGGTCAGGCCCTTGGTGCGCGCAAGGAGCATATAGTCACCGGTGAGAACTTCGCCCAGCTCGGCACGGGTGGTGCGGGTGTAGCCGGCGATCTGCGGCAGCGACAAAGAGAGCACCGGCGCCAGAACGCTGACGAACATTTCCCAGCTGAACAAGCCGGCGGAGCCGTCTGCCATCAGGAACGGGAGCCAGCCAAGCTTGAAGCAGAATACATACTGAATTATAAAGGCATAAACGAAGGCCGGAACGGAAATACAGACCATCGTAAGCGTCGAAATCGTGTAGTCGATCCATGTGTTCTTTTTCAGAGCCGCGATGACGCCGAAAACAAGGCCGATGGGAATGGCCACAAGGATCGAGAGGAAGTTTACATAAACCGTGTAAGGAATCTTTTCGGCAAACACTTCGGAAACGTCCTTGCCGATGTACATGACGTCGGAAACGCCCCAGTCCCACTTCGTGAAGATATTCTTCAGGAAGATCCAGAACTGTTCCATATAGGGCTTGTTATAGCCCATTGCTTCGCGGCGAGCCGCAACGATCTCGCCGTGGATGTCGCCTGCGGGCAGCTCCGTGGGCGGCAGCATACGAATCAGCACGAAGCTGATGAGGGTAATGATCAGAGTCACCAACAACAAAAGAAGGATTCTCTGCAACGTGTATTTGACCATAGGTATCCTCCCAATTTGTAAATACCCTCCCCAACATTTGAACGAAAAGTTACATTACGAATGAAGGGAGAATACAATACGCAGAATGCTGGGGGGCAGAAACTACCACCCCAGCATCCGCGAAATGTTAGCTTAGGAAGCGCGAGACATTAAAAACAATGTCGGAAAAATCAATACTTGAGCTCGCCGCCGTTGTCCTTAATGAACTGAGTCCATTCGTCCTCGTTATAGTTATAACGGAGGTAGGCGATGCCGCCACGGCCCATAACGGGGTTGTAGTCTTCGATAACATAGTCAACCTGATGGGACAGAAGCGCCATGGAGCCGTCCTGCATGATGGGGATATAGTCGCCGGTCTCGAGGATGGCAACTTCCAGAGCGGCAAGGATGTTCAGACGGATCTCAACATCAACCTGACCGTCGCCGAAGTTGTAGTTCTTGCCGTTCACTTCGATCGCGGTGCCGTTGAGGCAGTCGGACCACTGCTTCATGCTCATGGTGATGCTCTCACCGTTGATGTCCATGGTGATGTCCTTCGCGTTGGCATCGAACCATGTGTTGTACATCTTGTCGGGGTTGACGTACAGGTCGGTCAGGGAGAACGGGTTCATAGCCGAGCCGTTCCAGCCGCACAGGCAGGTGTCGGACAGGCCGGCCTTCAGAGCGCCGGACCAGTCGTCATAGATCGGGGAGAAGATGAATTCAACCTTGCCCTCGAAAGCGGTGCCCTGAGTAACCTCAGTGACCTTCTCGTTGAGGTAGTCGAGCATCTTGGTCATGAAGTCGGAAGCAGCAGCGGAGAGGGTGTAGCTGATCTGGATGGTCTGATCGGAAGTCTTGCCGTCGGCAGAGGTGATGTAGCCCTGCTCGAGCGCTTCTTCGAAAGCCTGATCGAAGTAGAGCTTCGCCTGCTCGGGGTCGTAACCGGTGATGGAGGCAACAGCGTCGTCGAGGGTGTCGTACTTGCTGATGTCAACGCCGTAGAAGGTGCACAGAGCCTTCTTAGCGGGATCGGAGTCACGATACTTCGCGCCGGTCTCCGGGTCGTAGATGTAAGCGGTGCCGATGGCGCCGATTGCACCGGAACGGGACGGGCTGACGGTCTGCGCGAAGAGGTCCTTCTCGTAAACAAGGCTCATGGCCTTCTTGAAGGAAGCCAGAGACATGGTCTGCAGGTCATACTTCGTGGTGTCGAAGTCATCGGCTTCCTCACGCTGGCTCAGAGCGGAGAGCTTGCCGTTGAGCACGAGGAAGAAGATGGCCTGACCGGGAGTTGCATAGCAGCGGTCGGACTGACGATAGGTACCGAAGTCGTCGGTGCCAAGGCCGTAGCCCATGAGCTGACCGGCAAGGAACATGGTCTTGCGGGTTTCCGCTTCCTTAATGTACTGGCAGTAGATCTTGGTGGTCTGATACTGACGATAGTACAGGCCGGATTCGGGATCCTGATAGACGTGCAGTTCGTCGGAGTAGCCGTACCAGTTTTCGTTCTTCACGAAAGTGATTTCCTTATCGGCCTGATAGGAGTCGAGCTTATACGGGCCGTAGGACAGGGTGGTCGCGACGGAGGTGTTGTACTTGGAGGTCTTGTAGCCGGTCTCGGGATCGGTAGTGATGTTGGCCTCATAGAGATCCTTGTGAACCAGCCAGTTGGAGGTCAGGTTGTAAAGGAGGTTGAAGCCGGCGAGAGACTTGGCCAGAACGATGGTGATCTGGTACTCACCGGTGGCGTAGCAGCCGACGGTGGAGAAGTCAACTTCTTCATAGTACTTGCCCCGAACGAAGTAGTTGAACGCATCGGCTTCGCTTTCGCCCCACGCATCGGTGGAGATGACGGAAACGAGCAGCGCGAGGTTCTCATCGGTCAGAGGAGCAACGCCGCGGCGGTCGCAGGCGTCAACCAGCTCATCCCAGTGCTCGGTGTTGAAGTACTTGCTGCCGTAAGTCTCGACATAGTCTGCGAGGGTGTTGCCGCCGAGCCACTCGGACAGAGCAACCTTAACGGCGATGCCGATGGGGTTGCCGTCGGCGTCAACATAAACGCCGTCGCTCTCGCGCTTGGTCAGGCCGTCCATGGGGATGCCGCCCACATCGGTGTAAGCGGTGGTGCCCTGATAGTTGTAAGCAAGGCCGCCCGCGATGGAGAAGTCGCCGATGATGTAGTCGGCAGCGCGGTAGTTGTACATGGTCGGGTCGAGCAGAGCCTTCATCGAGTAGACATAGTCCTCAGCCTTGATGGGGGTGCCGTCTTCCCAGCAAGCGTTCTGGTTGAGGTCGATGGTGTAGGCGTAGCCCTTGGTCATGCCTTCGGGGATGTTGAATTCCGGATGCTCCTTGGCGACCTTCTCGGTCACGTCAACGGGCTCGGAAGCCGCCATCTCGGGGATGATCTTGTAGCCGGCGAAGTCGTCCTTGCCTTCTACGGGATGCAGCGCATCGTTGAAGATGAAGCCGTACAGGCCCATGCGGATGAACTCGGCAGGATAGCTGTCGTCGCTCGTCTCATAGGTGTGCGGGTTCCAGTTGGCAGCGAGTTTCGAGACGGAATCCTTATAGGTGAATTCGCCTACGAACTCTTCGACCTTGAGGCCTTTGTTGTTGTCGTCGTCACCGTTCGTGGTGGTGGGAGCTTCGGTGGGATCGGGGTTGTTGTTGCAGCCCGCGAGCATACCCAGAACCATGACCAGTGCCAGCAACAGTGCTAGGGTCTTTTTCATTCTGAATTTCCTCCTTAAAATTTTCTATGACACGGGGCTGCGCCCCGAAAACATAGCCAAGAGAATATACTTTCATTTTTTACATCGTGAAAAGGGCGTCGGGTGGGAGAAAACAGACCGATTCACGATTTTTTCACATTATAGCATACAACTTCCGCTTGCGCAAGGGGGAATTTTTTCGTTGACTTTTCCGAAACGGGACTTTGCGGCGGAATTTGAGCGAATATTTTTCCACGAATCTGAATTATTTCTCACTTTCCGCTCTTCTTTTGTCGATTTGAACAAATTTCACGCATTTTTTCGGAAATTTTTTGCCGCGCTTTTGTGCAACTTTTCTTTTTTCGCTCCACAAATCCGTATATATGTATCGGATTTGTAAATATTTATTCAACTTTTGTGAAATTCTCCAAAAATCCGACCGAAATTTTGTTGATTCTGCATCATTTGCCCGCGCTTCGGCAAACGAAGCGCCACGCATCGCGGCACATCTGCTCCACGCCGCGCTCGGCGCGCCAGCCGAGGAGCGCTTCGCTCTTGGCCGTATCGGCCCAGCAGTCGGCAATGTCGCCCGCGCGGCGCGCGCCGATCACATAGGGCACGGCCGCGCCGCTTGCCTCGCGGAACGCCGCAACCATCTCCAAAACGCTGATGCCGCGCCCCGCGCCGAGGTTGAACGCCTCTGCGCCCGCGTGCGTCTTGCCGTATTCCAAGGCGCGAAGATGGCCCTCGGCAAGGTCGCAGACGTGCAGATAGTCGCGCCGGCAGGTGCCGTCGGGCGTGGGATAGTCCGCGCCGCAGACCGTCAGCTTTTCCAACTGCCCCGCCGCCACGCGGGCGATATAGGGCATGAGATTGTTCGGCACGCCCTGCGGGTCGTCGCCGAGCAGCCCCGATTCGTGCGCGCCGATGGGGTTAAAGTAGCGCAGAAGCACCGCCGAAAACGCTTCGTCGGCCGCCGCCGCGTCGCTTAAAATGCGCTCGCACATCTTTTTCGTCTGCCCGTAGGGGTTCGTCGGCTCGCCGAGGGGCATATCCTCGGTAAAGGGGACGGGATTGTTTGCGCCGTAGACCGTCGCGGAGGAGGAAAAGACCATCCGCTTGCAGCCGAAGCGCTCCATCGCCTCCAAAAGGGACAAGGTCGCGTCCAAATTGTTGCGATAGTACGCCACGGGCACGCGGCAGCTCTCCGGCACGCATTTTTTGCCCGCGAAGTGAATGACCGCTTCAATTTCGTTTTCCTCGAAAATGCGCGCGAGCAGCGCGCCGTCGCAGACGCTTCCGAAGTAAAATTTCGGCGCTTTGCCCGTGATTTCGGCGATGCGCTGCGGCACATCGGGCTTCGCGTTGGACAAATCGTCGGCGATCACCGCGTCGTAGCCCGCGCGATGCAGCGCCACGCAGGTGTGGCTGCCGATATAGCCCGCGCCTCCGGCCACAAGAATGCTCATACCCGTCCTCCGATACAATTTCAATAAACAGTATATGCGCCGCCCGCGCATTCGGGAAGCGCTTTTATCCATTATAGCAAAATCTGCGCAAAAATGCAATCTTTTTTCGTCTGCACTCTGGAAATTTCCCGCGCGGCGTGCTATGCTATCGTCGGAAGCGATTTTCTACTATTTTAATTGTATCGACGGAGGGTCTATGCTGCCGCAGGGTTTTACCGAACGGATGCGCCGCCTGCTCGGCGCGGAATTTGACGACTTTCTCGCGTCCTACGCCCGCCCGCGCAACGCGGCGCTGCGTCTGGCGCGTTTTTCTGGCGAGCTGCCCGCATTTTGCGGAGAAACCGTGCCGTGGGAGCCGCGCGGGCGCTATCTTCTGCCCGATGTGCGCCCGGGGCTGCACCCGCTGCATGAGGCGGGCGCGTACTATTTGCAGGAGCCGAGCGCGATGGCTCCGGCGCGGCTGCTCGATGCGCAGCCGGGTGAGCGCGTGCTCGACCTTTGCGCCGCGCCCGGCGGAAAATCCACGCAGCTTGCCGCCGCGATGCGCGGGCGCGGGCTTCTGGTCTGCAACGAAATTCACCCGAAGCGGGCGAAAATTCTCTCGTCGAACCTCGAGCGCCTCGGCGTGACAAACGCCTTGGTCACAAACGAGCACCCCGCCGCGCTATCCGCGCGCTGGATGGGCTGCTTCGACCGCGTTTTAGTCGATGCGCCCTGCTCGGGCGAGGGAATGTTCCGCAAGGAGGAGGCGGCGGTGGCCGACTGGAGCGAGGAAATTGTAAAAATGTGCGCCGCGCGGCAGGCAGAAATTCTGGACTCGGCGGCGGCGCTCTTGGCCGTCGGCGGGCGGCTGGTCTACTCCACCTGCACCTTTTCCCCCGAGGAAAACGAGGGCGCGATTCTCGCCTTTTTGCGCCGTCATCCCGAGTTCTCCCCCGAAGCGGTCGAAGCGCCCTGTTTCTCCCCCGCCCGCGCGGACTGGGCGGGCGGCGAGGCGCTGCCCGGCGCGTTTCGGCTCTGGCCGCACAAGCTGCGCGGCGAGGGGCACTTTGCCGCCGTTTTGCGCAAAACGGACGGCACCCGCGCCGATTTTCCTTTGCAAAAACCCTCGGCGCTGCCCGCCGAAGCGCGGGAATTTCTGCCGAATGCCGACGCGCAGGTCTTTGCCTTCGGCGAAACGCTCTGCCAAATGCCCGAGGAGCTGCCCGATTTGCGCGGCCTGCGCGTGCTTCGCGTCGGGCTGGAGCTCGGCACGGCGCGCAAGGGGCGCTTCGTGCCCGCGCACGCGCTTTCGCACGCTTTTGACG
>CAZGOO010000015.1:0-10941 GCA_964527505.1 uncultured Oscillospiraceae bacterium
CGCGCTTCTTCACGGATGCGCCGGTGTTGTTGCAGGCATCCATAATCTCGGCAGCCAGACGCTCTTTCATCGTCTTTTCGCTGCGCTTGCGGGAATAGGTGGTGAGCCAGCGCAGACCGAGGGTCTGGCGGCGCTCCGGCCGAACTTCCAGCGGAACCTGATAGGTCGCGCCGCCGACGCGGCGGGACTTGATTTCCAGGGAAGGCATGATGTTTTCCATCGCCTGCTGGAAAGCTTCCAGACCGTTCTTGCCGGTCTTCTGCTCGACGATTTCAAACGCACCGTAAACGACGCGCTGGGCGACGCCCTTTTTGCCATCGAGCATGACGCTGTTGATGAGCTTAGTTACCAGAGTGGAGTTGTAGATCGGATCCGGAAGAACCTCTCTCTTGGGGACATTACCTCTTCTGGGCACTTTGCTTCCCTCCTTCATAATAGAATGATTTCATAGGTACTTCGCCGGCCCGAAGCCGACGTGTGTGCCTGCCGGATGCGTCCCACATAAATATAAAATATATTATATGAAAAACGCCGGCAAGGCGGGCTTTGCCTTGCTACAAAGGCGGATTACTTCTTCTTGGCCTTCGGACGCTTCTGGCCGTACTTGGAACGGCTCTGCATACGACCGTTGACACCCTGCGCGTCGAGCGTACCGCGGATGATGTGGTAACGAACGCCCGGCAGGTCGCGGACTCTGCCGCCGCGGATCAGAACGACGGAGTGCTCCTGAAGGTTGTGGCCGACACCGGGGATGTAGGCGGTAACTTCGTAGCCGTTCGTCAGGCGGACACGGGCGATCTTACGAAGCGCGGAGTTCGGCTTCTTCGGGGTCGTGACCTTAACGACGGTGCACACGCCTCTCTTCTGCGGGGAAGACAGACCGGTGGTACGGTTCTTGAGGGTGTTCAGACCCTTCTGGAGTGCGGGAGCGGTGGACTTGTAGGTCGCCTGCTCTCTGCCTTTTCTGACCAGCTGATTAAAGGTAGGCATTGAGGATCTCCTTTCTTGAAAATGTTTGCCATTCGGCATTTATCTTTCCCGGAATCTTTGGAAAATATTCCGATAAGATACAAAATCACACAAGCGCTGCGGCAGCGGCTTTCACCGAGATACCGCACGCCTGACCCAGACGGTGCATACTCGCAACCGTCTCTACGCGCACGCCGCTCTCTTCGCACAGCGAGCGGAGCGGGAAAATCAGCGCGGGATCCGCATCCTCGGCAAGCAAAACGAGCTTTGCTTCGCCTCGGGAAAGCGCTCTTCGGACCTGCTTGACGCCGACAACGGTTCTGTCGGCAGGTAGCTCCTCGGGCACGCAGGAAGTCACCTCCGATGGTGAAAAAATACAGATTCGCACGATTTGTAACTATAGCATAATTGCCGAAAATAGTCAAGCGTTTTTGAGAAAAACGACGAAAAAATTTTATAAAATTTTTCAAATTTCCGTCCGCTTCCGCAAAATCCGCCTCCCAAAAACGCACACGCCCGAAAAACAGGCGTGTGCGTCGGTTTCATTTTGCTTCGGCGCTCAGAAATTCGCGCAGGCGCGCGGCGATCGGGCAGTCGGCGGCGTAGGCGCAGGCGGGAAATTCGCAGTCTGCGTCCCCCTCTTCCGAGTCTGCCAAAACGGTGCGCGCCGCGTCCAGAACGCGGCAGTAGCCGGAGAAAAATTCTTCCATAATACTTGCAAAAAGCGATAAAAAGCGATATAATTCTTACAGCCCGAGGCCGCGCTGCACGTTGACGATGAAGTCCTGCACGTTGGCCACGATGCCGCGCGCGGAAAGGCTGCCGCGGTCGGCGAGCTTGTTGACCACGAACTCCGCCGTATCGACGCAGTAGAAATACACCTGACGCACCGTGCCGTCGGGAAGCACGCGGTAAGAGGGGGTCATGTTGCCGGTTGCGATGGTGTGCAGCATGGTCGCCATGGAAATGACGGTCGTCGCGCCGCGCACCTGATCGCGCATGGCGTTCTGCGCCTCGTAAACGTCGCCGTAGACGGGAGGAAGCGGGCCGTCGTCGCGAATCGAGCCGCCGAGCACATACGGAACGCCGCACTTTTCGCAGGAATAGATGATGCCGTTATTGATGTTCTCCTTGCGGATAAATTCCGCAATCGAGCCGTGGTAGCGCACGCGGTTGATGGTGTCGAGGTGGTTGTAGTGGCCGTTGGGCATCGACTGCTGGGTGTAGATATCCTGACCGAGCGCGGTGCCGATGTAGGCGCCCTCGAGGTCGTGCGTGGCAAGGGCGTTGCCCGCCAGAATCGCGTGGACATAGCCGGCTTCGATGAGCTTGCTCATGGCAATGCGCGCATCGTGGTCAAAAGCGAACGCCGGGCCCATGACCCAGACGATTTTGCCGTGGTCGCGGTCGTAGCGCAGAACGTCGTAAAGCTCGTCGTAGTCGCGGGAGAACGCCGTCTCGCGGGAGCGGCCGGTGCGGAACGCGAACACGTCGGCGTTGCCCTTCTGCTCACGGAATCCGTCGGGGTGGACATAGATGCCGTCTTGGCAGTTTTCCGTGCGCCCGGTGACGACAAGGTCGCCCTTTTTCAGGACGCGGAACTCGCGGACATGAATTTTGCCGTTTTCGTACACGGCCACGCAGTCCATGCGGCTCTCTTCGGCCAGAAGCCATTGGCCGCCGATTTTGAAATACTCGGGGAAAATGCTCAACGCATGATAGTGCTCCGGCGCAACGCCGTCGAACGGTGCGGGGACCAAGACGGCCTCCGGCGCGTCAACGAAGCGCTGCTCGGAAAAATCCGGCGCGAAATAGGGCTTGAGCTGAAGCATGATGATCGATCTCCTTTTCTTGATCTTTTCCCCCACAGTATAAACCATCGCTCGAATTTAAGCAAGAGTAAACTTACGTTTTATCAAAAAAATCAAAAACATTTCGGAGGAACAGGACTATGAAAACCGTAACCCTCGGCTCGACCGGCATCGTCACGCCGCAAAACGCATTCGGCGCGCTGCCCATCCAGCGCATCGGCAAAGAGGCCGCCTCGGCGCTGCTTCGGCGCGCCAGACAGGGCGGCATGACCTATTTCGACACCGCCCGCAGCTATTCCGACAGCGAAGAAAAGCTCGGCCTCGCTTTCGGCGGCGATTGGCAGGGCATCTACATCGCCACCAAGACCGCCGCCGTCACGCCCGAAGCCTTTTGGAAAGATCTGGAAACTTCCCTCTCGCTTCTGAAAACCGACTGCATCGACGTTTACCAGTTCCACAATCCCGCGCAGTGCTTCCGCCCGGGCGACGGCACGGGGATGTACGAATGTATGCTCGAGGCCAAGGCGCAGGGCAAAATTCGCCACATCGGCGCCACGGCGCACAAAATCGGCGTCGCCGAAGAGATCATCGCCTCCGGGCTGTATGAGACGCTGCAATTCCCCTTTAGCTACCTCTCGTCCGACCGCGAGCGCGCGCTGGCGGAAAAATGCCGGGAGGCGAACATGGGCCTTGTCGCGATGAAAGGGCTTGCCGGCGGCCTCATTCGCCGTTTTGATGCCGCCTTTGCCTATATTTCACAGTTTGACAACGTGCTTCCCATCTGGGGCGTGCAGCGCGAAACGGAGCTTGACGAATGGCTCTCGCTCTTCGAGCATCCCCTTCCCATGACCGACGAACTGCGCGAATTTATCGCCGCCGAGCGCCGCGAGCTTTCGGGCGACTTCTGCCGCGGCTGCGGCTACTGTATGCCCTGCCCCGCCGAAATCGAAATCAACAACTGCGCGAGAATGAGCCTGATGCTCCGCCGCGCGCCGTCGGCCTCGTGGCTGACGGAGGAATGGCAGGAAAAGATGAAACAAATCGAAACCTGCCTGCAATGCGGCCAATGCGCCGCGAAATGTCCCTACGGCCTCGATACGCCGAATCTTCTGAAAAAGAATTATTCGGATTATCAGGACGTGCTCAGCGGAAAAACAAGCGTCTGAGCACCGATAAATTACGGAAATTGAGAGAAAACGAAAAGGAGCGTTACTTATGAAACTTCAAAAGCCGTCCGCCCTCGTGCGAATCTTCAGCATTCTTTTGGGCATTCTTCTGGTCTTTACGCTGCTCATCAGCGGCATTCTCGGCATTCTGCGCTCGTCGCTCAGCGCCGAGGGCATCCGCAACTCCGTCGGCAAGGTCGATATCACCGACATCCGCATCCCCTCCAAGACCCCCGGCGGCTCCTCCGGTTCCTCCGGCAACGCGAACGGCAGCACCTCCGGTGACGGCACGGTCAGCATTTCGGAATACCTGATCGACCAGCTCGGCGACGAAGTTGCCGACAAGTACCACCTCACCCCCTCCCGCGTCGATGCGCTGCTGGAAAAGAGCTCGGTCAGCGAGTTCCTCGGCGACGTCGTCGCGCGCTACACCTCCGGTCTTGTGGACGGCTCGCCGATCGACGAGCTGACGGCGGACGAAGTGGTCAATTTCATCCGCGACAATGCCGACCTGATCGAATCGGAGCTCGGCTACACGCTCACAAGCGAGGACTACTCGGCGCTGCGCAACATCGTTGCGGAAAACCTCGACGAATATCTCGGCTTCCTCGGTCTGGATTCCCAGTCCCGAACCGCCGCTTTCGGCGCGCAGCCCGAGATCTATCTGATGGCGCGTCCCGCCGCTGCGGCCGCCGCCTCCTCCGATTCGGAGCTGAACGAGGTGCTTTCCATCGTCCGCAGCGTTTTGTCCGATGCGACGATGTGGATTTGCGTCGGCGTGTGCGCGCTGCTTTTGGGGCTCATCGTCGTTTTGAATCTGCGCTCGGCGCTGTGCGGCCTGCGCGTCATCTATGTGGTGATGTTCGTGACGGCCTTCCTCTTCGCCTTGATTTCGGCGGCCATCATCTTCCTCCCCTCCCTGCTCGACCAGCCGCAGGTCGCCGCCATTTTGTCTACCGCCCGCGGCACGTCCCTGCTCTATTGCGGGATCTACCTGCTCATCGGCGCGCTGGCGCTCGTGTGCTGCATCCTGCTCAAGCGCAGGGCAGGCGCCAAAGTATGATTTCAATATAAACCGCACCCCGTCCGCTTCAAATGCGGGCGGGGCGCTTTACTTTTTCCCGTTTTTCTGCTATAATCGAGAAAAACGACACAAAGGAGCGCAAAATGTCCACGCAAAAGCTGTTTTATCTCGACGCTTACCGCACGCAGGGCCTCGCCCGCGTGCTTTCCTGCGAAGCCTCCGCCGACGGGCTTTGGGCCGTCACGCTCGACCAAACCCTCTTTTATCCCACGGGCGGCGGCCAGCCCTGCGACTTCGGCACACTCGGCGATGCAAATGTGGCCGATGTGCGCGAAGAAGCGGGAGAAATCGTGCATCTTTGCGACCGCCCTTTCGAGGTCGGCGCGGAGGTTTCGATGTGCATCGATTTTCCCCGACGCTTCGTCTTTATGCAGCAGCACACCGCCGAGCACATCGTCTCGGGGCTCATCCGCGCGGAATACGGGCTGAACAACGTCGGCTTTCACATGGGCGCAAAGGCCGTCACGCTCGACTACGACGGTGAACTGACCGAGGCGCAGATTCTGCACATTGCGCGCCGCGCCAATGCGCTTCTGCGCGAAAACAACGAAGTGCGCTGCTTCGTCCCGCCGCGCGAGGCGCTTTCTTCCTATGATTATCGCAGCAAAAAGGCGCTTTCGGGCGATGTGCGTCTGGTCGAGGTGCCGAATGCCGACCTGTGCGCCTGCTGCGGGCTGCACGTTGCGCGCACGGGCGAGATAGGGCTCGTGCATCTGCAAAACGCCGTGCGTTTTCGCGGCGGCACGCGGCTTGAGCTTCTGTGCGGAGAAAAGGCCGAGGCGCTACTCTGCGCGCTCGATTCTCAGGCGGCGCAGATCTCCGCGCTCCTTTCGGCAAAGTCCACGGCGCTTTCTCCCGCCGTCGAGCGCCTTGCGCAGGAATTGAAATTCGCGCAGACCCGCTGCGCGAAATTGCAGACGGAGCTTTTCGAGCTGCGCGCGCAGGCGATGGAAAATGCGCCTTTCGTGCTGCTTTTCGAGCCGGAGGCGGACGGCGATGCGCTTCGCAGCTTTGCAAATGCACTACTGTCTCACGGCGTGGGCGCTTGCGCCCTGCTCGGTGGAAATGCGCCGCAATACCGCTATGTGCTCGCCGCCGCCGAGGGCGATCTTCGCCAAACGGTCAAAGAGTTCAACGCCCGCTTTTCCGGACGCGGCGGCGGGAAGCCGAATTTCGCTCAGGGCTCCGTCTGCGCAGAGCGCGGCGAAATCGAGGCATTCTTCTGCGAAAAATTCGGCGGGAAATGATAGTAGATCTCTCCCGCGCCGAGCTTATGCCCCTGCATGGCGGCAAGCTCGGAGACGGTCACAAATTCGTAACCCTGCGCCCGTAACAGGTCGATGGCGCGCAGCGCCGCTTTGACGCTGGAGTCGCTCATGTCGTGCATTAAGATGATGTCCCCCTCTTTCGTTTGCTTCACGATGTCGCGCGCAATGCCGTCAATGTCGGTTCGGTGCCAGTCCTCGGCATCGACCGACCACAAAATTACGGGCATCTGCGCGCAGACGGTCTTTTGCAGCGCAACCATGTCATACAGCCCGCCCGGCGGGCGCAGAAGCGTCGGCGAAACGCCGCACGCCGCACCGATTTTTTCCTGCGCCCGCGAAAGCTCCGCGCAAAGCTCGCGCGCGCTCATCTGGGTAAAATAGCGGTGCGTGTCGCCGTGCGAGCCGATTTCGTGCCCCTCTCGGGCAATGCGCGCGGCAAGCTGCGGATACTGCTCCACGCGGTAGCCGCAGAGGAAAAAGGTGGCCGAGACGCCGCGCTCGCGCAAGCCGCTCAGCAATCGCTCGGTGAATTTTCCCGACGGGCCGTCGTCAAAGGTCAAGGCAACCGCCTTTTTGGCCGATTCCGCGCGCGCACAGGGCGTCAGCAGCGCCAAAAGCAAAAGCGCACACAAAAACCGTTTCATTTTCTCACCCCCGCCTTAGTTTACCCGCGATTTTCCGTTTTCGCGCGGAAAGGAAAGGAAAAAATATGCTCCAGCCTCTTTGCCCCGTCTGCCGCTGCCCGCTCGATGCACAGTGGCAGTGCCGAAACGGCCACAGCTTCGATGTGGCGCGGCAGGGTTATGTAAACCTGCTCACCGTCGATCAAAAGCACTCCCTGCACCCCGGCGACACGCGCGAGATGGTCGCCGCCCGCCGCCGCTTTCTCTCCTGCGGCTACTACGCGCCGATTTCCGACACGCTTTGCGCGCTTCTGCGCGAATTTGCGCCGAACGCGCAGACCCTTTTGGACGCCGGCTGCGGCGAGGGCTACTATCTTTCGCGCCTGACGCAGATTCCCGAGCGCTGGGGCATCGACATTTCCAAAGACGCCACGCGCTTTGCCGCCGCAGGGGATAAGCAGTCACACTACTTAACGGCCAGCGCCGCGCACCTTCCCTTTGCGGAAAATTCGTTCGACGCCCTCACCTGTTTGTTTGCGCTGACGGCACAGGCGGAGTTTGCCCGCGTGTTAAAGCCCGGCGGCGTTTTCATCCAAGCGGTGACGGGGCAGGCGCATCTGCGCGCGCTGCGCGAGGTCATCTACCCCGAGCTGCGCGAAAAAGACAAATCCGCCGCGCCCGCGCTCGAGGGCTTGACACATCTTGCAACGCGCACGGCAGAGTTTGATTTTTCCCTGCAAAACGCGCAGGAAATTGCCGATCTTCTTGCAATGACGCCGCATTTCTGGCGCATCGGCCGCGAGGGTGCGCTTGCCGCGCAGGCTCTGACGCGGCTTGACGAGCACGCGCAGGTTCTTTTTCATATTTATACCGTAGACAAATCTTAAAAAATCTGATAGAATATCCGCAAGAACGAAATTGGAGCGTATCTCATTGGAAAGTTCGATGAAAAACAGGCTGCGGCTTGTACAGGATAAATACGAAGAGCTCTGCGCACGCGCCGAGCAGCCGGATTTCTTTGCCGACCCGAAAAAGGCGGCGGCGTATCTGCGCGAGCAGCGCGAGCTTGAGCCGATCGTTGCGGCCTTTCGCGCCTACGAAGCCGCGCTGCGGGATATGCAGGATGCCTCCGAGCTGATGGTGGGCGGCGACGCGGAGCTGAAAGAACTCTGCCGCGAGGAATTTCAGGAGTCCAAGCGAAAAAGCGAAGCGCTCGAGCGCGAGCTGACCGTGCTTCTTCTGCCGAAAGACCCGAACGACGGCAAAAGCGTCATCGTGGAAATTCGCGGCGGCGTGGGCGGCGAGGAAAGCGCACTCTTTGCCTACGACCTTTACCGAATGTATCAGCTCTATGCCGCGTCAAAAGGCTGGGCGGTTTCGCTTCTGAACTACGCGGAAACGGAGCTCGGCGGCGTAAAAGAAGCAGATTTCGAGATTCGCGGCGCGGGCGCTTATTCCCGACTGAAATTTGAAAGCGGCGTTCACCGCGTGCAGCGCGTGCCCGAGACGGAGTCCGGCGGGCGCATCCACACCTCCACCGCCACGGTCGCGGTGCTTCCCGAGATGGAAGAGGCCGAGGTGGACATTCGCCCCGAAGACATCGAGATGCAGGTCTACCGCTCCTCCGGCGCGGGCGGCCAGCACATCAACAAAACTTCCTCCGCCGTGCGGCTGATTCACAAGCCGACGGGCATCGTCGTTGCCTGTCAGGAAGAGCGCAGCCAGTTTCAAAACCGCGAAAAATGTATGATGATGCTCTCGTCAAAGCTCTATCGCATGGAGCAAGAGCGCATCGAATCGGAATACTGCGGCGCGCGCCGCAGCCAGATCGGCTCCGGAATGCGCAACGAAAAAATACGAACCTACAATTTCCCGCAAAGCCGCGTCACCGACCATCGCATCGGGCTGACGCTTTACAAAATCGATTCCGTTCTCAACGGCGACTTAGACGAGCTCATCGATGCGCTTGTCTCGGCCGATCAGGCGGAAAAGCTCCGCCAAAACGAAAGCAGGCAATCCGAATGAAAACGCAAATGCTCTGTGCGGCAAGCGAAGAAGACCTTCGCATTGCGGCGCGGATTCTCCAAAGCGGCGGCCTTGTCGGCATCCCCACCGAGACGGTCTACGGCCTTGCCGCCAACGGCTTGGACGAAGCCGCCGTTGCCAAAATTTTCGAGGCAAAGGGTCGTCCGCAGGACAATCCGCTCATTTTGCATATCAGTAAGGCCGACGAGCTTGAAGCGCTCTGCCACGACATCCCGAAATCCGCGTGGCTTCTGGCCGAACATTTCTGGCCGGGGCCTTTGACGATGGTACTTCCCGTCAGGCCCTCGGTTCCGAAGCGCACGACGGCGCAGCTCGACACCGTCGCCGTCCGCTGCCCGCGCACCGAGGCCACGCGCCGCCTCATCGCCCTTGCGGGCGTGCCGCTTGCCGCGCCCTCGGCCAATCTCTCGGGCAAGCCCTCAACCACCACCGCGCAGCACGTTCTGCACGATATGGACGGCCGCATCGACGCGATTTTAGACGGCGGCGCGTGCGAAGTGGGCGTAGAATCGACCATCGTAGACCTCTCGGGCGAGGTACCGCGCCTTTTGCGCCCGGGCGGCGTGACCCCCGAGCAGCTTCGCGCGCTTTTGGGCGAGCTGGTCGTTGACCGCGCCGTTTTGGGGCAGATCGACAAAGACGCCGTCGTCCGCGCGCCGGGGATGAAATATAAGCACTACGCGCCGAGCGCGGATGTGCGCATCGTCGCGGGAAGCAGCGAAAAAGCCGCCGCCTACATTCATCGCCACTTTGCGCCCGGCGACGCGGTGCTCTGCTTTGAAGAGGAGCTTGGCCTCTACGCGGGGCTTTCGCCCCTCGCCTACGGCAAAATTTCCGCGCCCGAGACGCTTTCGGCGGGACTTTTCGCCGCGCTGCGCGCACTCGACCGCGCGGACGTGCGCCGCATCTTCGCCCGCTGCCCCGAAGGCGGCGGCGTGGCCTACGCCATCGGCAATCGCCTGAAAAAAGCGGCGGCGTTCCAAATCATCGACGCGGAGGCGGAAGCATGATCGTTCTCGGCATCACGGGCGGCACGGGTAGCGGCAAAACCACGCTTCTTCGCGCCGCGCAGGCGCTCGGCGCGTGCTGCATCGACTGCGACGAGGTCTACCACCGTCTGCTCGAAGAAAGCGCCGCGTTGCGCGCGGAGCTGAAAGAAAACTTTCCCTCCGCTTTTCGCGGGGAACTGTTCGACCGCAAGGCGCTCGGGCGGCTGGTTTTCGCCGACCGGCAGGCGCTTGCGCTTCTTGACCGTATCACCCACCGCTATGTCCGCGAAGAAGTCGGGCGCATTTTGTCGCAGACAGGCGCGCCTTATGCCGCCATCGACGCCGTTGCGCTCTTTGAAAGCGGTCTGGCAAATCGCTGCGATACCACCGTCGCCGTCACCTGCCCGCAGGAGGTGCGCGTAAAGCGGCTCATTCGCCGCGACGGCATCTCGCGCGACTACGCCCTTGCGCGCATCGGCGCGCAGAAGTCCGATGCGGAATTTTCCCGCATGGCGCAGCACACCCTTGTATCCAACGGGGACAGCCCCGAAGCATTTTCCCAAATTTGTACGCAATTTCTGAAAGGAGTTTTCAAAATGGAAGAAAAGAAATACGAAGCCAAGCGCAAGGAGCTGCTTGCAGACCCCAAGAACGGCTATGACCGCATCAGCGCAGAGGATCTGGCGCTGCTGGAATCCTACTGCAAGGAATACCTCGGCTTCATCACCGATTGCAAAATCGAGCGCGAAGCGGTGGACTTCACCATTGCCAAGGCCGAAGAAGCGGGCTTCAAGCCCCTCGTTCCCGGCATGGAGCTCAAGCCCGGCGACCGCGTTTACAGCAACAACCACGGCAAGGCCGCCGTGTTTGCCGTCATCGGCTCGGAATCGCTGAACAACGGCGCGCACATCTGCGCCGCGCACATCGACTCCCCGCGCCTCGACCTGAAGCCGAACCCCCTGTATGAAGACGCCGAGATGGCCTA
>CAZGOO010000016.1:0-10499 GCA_964527505.1 uncultured Oscillospiraceae bacterium
CGGGCGGGTAAAGCGCCTGAAGCGCGCGGTTGATGAGCGGATTGTTCGGCGCTTCAAGAAGAGAGGTATAGTCGGAAAAGTAATCCGAAAGGGAGAACGTCGGATAGCTCGCGCAGGCGAGGATCTCGCCCGTGTCCACTTTCATCACAATGACCGAGCCGCCCTCGGCGTCCCTGCCGGCGCTCGTGCCGTTGACGCCGTTTTCGCGCAGATTTTCGATATAGCTCGCAAGCGCCTGCTCGGCCACGCGCTGGATGTCGATGTCGATGGTCAGTTCCACATTGTTGCCCGCTGCGGGCGCGGTCTTGTAGTATTCCGAGAGCACCGTCCCGTCGGAGGCGACGGTGGTCACGCGCAGGCCGTCCGTGCCGTGCAGCTCGCTTTCAAGCGCCTTTTCCAGCCCGAACACACCCACCGACGCGTCGAGCGAATAGCCCAGCTCTTTATAGTAGTCCGCATCGGCGGCGGGGATCGCGCCGGTGCGCCCGAGAACGTGCGAGGCAAGGCCGTCATAGTAATACTCGCGCACCGAGCTTGCCACCACGTCCATGCCCGGGATATTCAGCTCCGTCAGCGCGGCAAGCGCCTCGGCGTCGGCATCGGAAAGAAGCACATAGGTCGAAAGCGAGGTGCATCTGCGCAGATCCAGCTCATAGCGCAGGGAGATGACCTTTCGGATCTCCTCCTCCGTCCATTCGTCGGAAAGATGGTAGCGCGCGCGCAGATTGCGCACGAGCTGCGCGGCGGAAATGTCGCTGTCCCAGCCGAGGTAGTTCAAAAACGCGCGGAAGTAGGAATTCCATGTGGAAGAATATTCGTCGGTGGTGTAGGTGTAGGGCTTTTCCATGCTCACGGGGAAATGGTCGGCATATTCCAAGCCCAGCTTGTCGCAGAGGTTGACGATGCGCCGCAGATTCTCATTCGGCGTGCCGACGGAGAAGAAAATGTCGTTGACCAAAGTCACGTCATACGACGCGCGGTTTCCGGCAATGAGCTTGCCGTTGCGGTCGTAGATGTTGCCGCGCGCGGCCGTCACGCGCGTGTAGTAGGTGAAAGTATTGGGCGCGGCGGACTGCTGCGCGCCCTGCGTGATCTGCACATTGTGCAAAACGACGACGAACGCGCCGACGATCACGGTCAAAGCAACGATGAGCGCCGTAAGGCGCACGGTAAATCTATGCGGATTCATAGGCATCTCCGATTCGCGAAACGGCGCGCACAAGCAGATACACAAGCGGCTGCACCGCAGCCGAAGCCAAAACGCACGGCAAAACGCGCGCGGCAAAGAGTGTACCGGGCAGGCCGTCAAAGAAGTATTCCAAAAGAAACATGACGCTCTGGCGGGCAAACACCGTCAAAACGGTCACGGCAAGGCAGGGCAAAAAGCGGCGATTGAACCAGACTTCGGCGGCAACGCAGCCCAAGACGGGCACAAGGGTCAAAACGGCGATGCAGACGCTTCCCTGATGCGCCCCCGTCAGATACCACGCAAAGGCCGCAAGCAGCGCAAAGAGCCCGCCGCGCTCCGCCCCTTCGCGCAGGCAGACGCAGGCGATGACCACCGACACGAAATCCGGCCGCAGGCCGAAGAGGGTGCGGTTTCCGAACACCGTCGTTTGCAGCAAAATCGCCAGAAGAAAGAGCAGCGCATAGAGCACTCTGCGCAAAATGCGCAGCCATTGGCGCGGGGTGATATAGAGCTTTTCCAGCAATTTGTTCGCCTCCCATCTCAGCCGACGGTATAGTCGGTGATGATGAACACCTGCTCCAGATTGTCAAAATCCGCCGCAGGCTCCAAAACGGCGTATTTTGCCACGCCCGTTTCGTCGATGCCCGCGTCGCGGACATAGCCGATGATCAAATCGCGCGGATAGACCGTCGAGCCGACGGTGACGACCTGATCGTTGTTGCGCAAAACCGCCTCGGTGGCGATGTAGTTCATGCGCAGGCTCGCCGAGGCGTCCGCGCCGTAGGCGCCGCGCACGACGCCCGTGTGCCCCGTCGAGGCGATGCAGGCGCTGATCTCCAAAGAGGAATCCAAAATCGTGGTCACATTGGCCCAGTTCGGCCCGACCTCGGTGATGAGCCCGAGCACCTGCCCGTATTCCGTGACGGCGACCATGCCGACCTTCAGGCCGCTGCTCTCCCCTTTTCCGACGGTAAAGGTGCTTTTCCATTCGGACGCGTCCCACGAAACGACATAGGCCGAGGTGAAGGAATAGTCCTCATGGTCCTGTTGCAGCTCCAAAAGCGCGCGCAGGCGCTCGATTTCGCGCTGGAGGCTGTCGGCGCTGCGCACCTCGTTTTCCAGCTCTGCCACGCGCTTTTCCAAGTATTCGTTGCGCGATTCGAGCGATTCATAGCTGAAAATGTAATTATAGTAGCGCTCGACCTGCCGCGTGATGGCGCTCACGCCGCTGCGCAGAGGGGTGAGCACCGTCTGCATGGCGCTCTGTCCCCATGTCGTGCCGAAAAGCGCCGTCAAAATCGCGGTCAAAGCGGCCAAAACGACTGCAATCGTTAAAATCGCGCGGGTTTTTCCCGAAATTCGCTTCTTTTTCATACGCTCACCTCACGCGCCGAGCACCTTTACGCCGAAGCCGCGCAAAAGCTCGGTCAGGGTGCAAAGGGGCAAGCCCATCACGTTGTAGTAGTCTCCGTGCAGCTCCGAGACGAACGAAGCCGCCGCGCCCTGAATGCCGTAGGCTCCGGCCTTATCCATCGGCTCTCCGGAGGCGACATAGGCGGCGATCTCTTCTTCGCACAAAGCGCGAAAGCACACCTCGGTTTCGACCGTTCGGCTCTCAATGCGCTCGCCGCAAAGAAGCGTCATGCCCGTCATCACCCGATGCGCGCGGTTTGACAATTTTCGCAGCATCCGCGCCGCTTCGGCGGCATCTTGGGGTTTTCCGAGGATTTTTCCGTCGCACACGACGATCGTATCGGCGGCGAGGATCAAATCATCGTCCGCGCAAAGCGCGCGCACCGCCCGCGCCTTGACGCGGCTGACCCGCGCGACCTCCGCGCGGGGGTCGTTTTCTTCCATTGTCTCGTCGTGCTCGGCGGTCACGACGCGAAATTCCTGCCCCAGCCGCGCCAGAAGCTCTCTGCGGCGCGGCGAAGCGGATGCAAGGATGAGTTGCATGGCTTCCTCCTTATTCCACACCGCGCAGATACAGCCCGCGCGTGCATTTTCCCGAATCAAAGGGCACATCGCCCTGCCACGCGGAAAGCGCCGCATCGACCTCTGCGGGATTTTCCGTGGTAAACGACAGCCGCAGCGCCCAAAGCCCCAGCTTCGACAGATCTTTTTGCTTATCGAGCATCCAGAGCTTTTTGCCGTTGTAGATGACGGTGCGGCAGGTATCCGCTTCGCGCAGAAGGCGAAATTCCTCGCCGATGCGGTCGATCAGGCGCACCGTACCGCCGCAGGCGCAGGCGCCCGTGCGGTTGCGGATGAGGCAGTTTTCCGTGAGCATCAGAGGCAGGCGGCCGTAGGCGATAATTTCCGTGGGGACGGGCTTGGAAAGGTCGCGGATCTGCGCAAGGGTCATTTCAAAGGACGCCGTGGCGCTGACAAGCCCGAGCTTCTGCGCCTGCGCCATCGCGGCGGAATTGTAGAGATTCAGCCCGAAATCGCCCGCAACTTCCAAAGCGTGCGCGCGCACAAGGGCGATCTGCCCGAGGTTTCCCACCAGCGCGCGCCTGACGCCGATCTGCGTAAGGCAGCCGAGCTTTTCCGAAAGCTGCGCCTGCTCATGGTCGTGCACCACGCGCGGCAAAATCGCCGCAAGCGTCTGCGTGGCGCTCAGTGCGCGGAAAAAGTCGGGACTTTCCAAAAGCACATGAAGCGGCACATACAAAACCGCCGGCCGCAGCTTGCACAGTTTCGGCGTGACCTGCGCCCGCGAGTAGACGCTCACGGTCAGCGCGGGCGCGCTTTTGCTGCCGGCAAAGCGGCGCTGCGCGGTGTATTTTCCCAATTCCGGCACATCACAGCGGCCGCGCAGCGCCGTAAGCTGCGTCAAAACCTCTCTGCGCAGGCGGTTGATCTCCGAGGCGGAAACGCTCAGGTTCTCCCCCACCACGCTGCGCACTTCCGCGCAGCGATAGGGCGTCCCGCCCGTTTTCGCCAGACGCTCGGCAAGCTCCTGCTGCGTCAGAGCGCGGCTGCGCGCAAGCTCGGGCATCGCGCCTTCGGCCTTGCAGACATTGCCCGCGCCGTCGCGCACGGCCAGCATCACACCATGCCCGTGCTCAACGACGGCATAGAAGCACACATCCACCCGCTGCGGCTCGACATTTTCATAGCTCGCGCGCGCCGCCTGCAAAAATGCCTTGTCCTCCGGCTCTTTTTGCCGCGTGCCGAGCATCGACGCGCCGGTTTTGCCGAGGTAGTAGCCCTGCGTGAAGCCCTGTCGGGAAAAGGCGGTTTTCAGAAGCTCGCGCTGCGCGGCGCTCACGCCGCCTTTGTCGATCGCGCTGCGGTAAATTCCCGTCACTGTCGCCACATACTCCGGCCGCTTCATGCGCCCCTCGATTTTTAAGCTGGCAACGCCCATTGCCTCAAGCTCTTTGAGCTTATCGACCAGACACTGGTCTTTCAGGCTCAGGGGATATTTTTCTTCATAGCGGTCGTAGCCGTAAGGCAGGCGGCAGGGCTGGGCGCACTGCCCGCGATTGCCCGAGCGGCGGCCGATGACACCCGACATATAGCACTGCCCCGAAACGCACATACAAAGCGCGCCGTGAACGAACACTTCGATTTCCACGGGGCTGTTGCGGCAGATGTAGGCAATATCGCGCATGGGAAGCTCGCGCGCCAGAACCACACGCGAAAGCCCCAGTTCCGCTGCGCGGCGCACGCCCTCAAGCGAGTGGATGCTCATCTGCGTCGAGGCGTGCAGGGCAATGTGCGGCGCGATTTGCCGGCACAGGGACACGATGCCCAAGTCCTGCACGATGAACGCATCCACATTTGCCCGCGCGGCGCGGGCGATGAGCTCCGCCGCTTCGGGCAGTTCCCGGTCGGAAACAAGGGTATTGAGCGTCAGATGGACTTTGACACCGCGCACATGGCAATAGCGCACGGCTTCGTCGAGCTCTTCGGGGGTAAAATTGCGCGCATTGGCGCGCGCGTTAAAGCTGCCCGCGCCGAGGTAGACCGCGTCGGCGCCGTTGCACACGGCGGCGCGAAGCGCCTGCATCGAGCCTGCGGGGCTGAGCAATTCCAGCATATCCGAAAACTCCTCCAAGGGGTCGTAATTTTATCGTGTCCGTCTATTATAGCATACGACGCGGCGAAAAAGCTACCGCATCGGCCAACTTTTTTTGCGCCGTTTCGTCATTTTGCCCGATGGGTCGATTTCGGTAGCAAAGTTTACATAATTCTTCCCGATTTCGCGCTTTTTTGTGCAATGCACAGCCTGTTATCCACATTTTCACAGGGTTATGCACCGCGTTATCCCCTTGTGTTATGGAAACCGCGCGGGCGCGTTGCGCTTTTTCTGTGTTTTTCACAAAGGCGGAAAATAAAGCTATACATTTTTCGTCGCTTCTGGTATAATAACGGAAAACGGAAATCCGAAAGGGCGGTTTTTTATGAAACGATCGTTGCGCAGCGCACTTCTTGCGCTTTTGCTGCTTGCCGCGCTTGTGTTGCAGGGCTGTGTTCCCATATTCATCCCCTACCCCGTCTATGTCACCTCCAACCCCTCCGAAGCCGACGCGTCCCGCCCCTCCGGCACCTCGCAGACGCCAACGCCGCCGGAAGAGTCGGGTGGGCGCTACACGGGCGAACTGGTCTTCGGCGATCTGGCCTACACCCGCCCCGATGCCGAAGCCATCATCGAGGGCTTTGACCGCGCGCGGGAGCTTGTGCTGCAAAACGGCGCGCCGGAATTGATCGTCTCGGTCTACGACGAGGCGTATCAGGGCTATATCGAATTTGACACCATGAACACCCTCGCCTATATCCGCTACACGCTCGACCTTTCCGATGAATTTTATCACACGGAATATGTCTGGTGCGAGGAGCAGTCGGCGCGCATTCTCAGCGCCCGCTCCGCCTGCGACACTGCCATCGCGGGAAACCATGTGTGCAAGCAGCTTGAAACGCTCTATTTCGGTGACGGCTATTTCGACCGCTCGGAAGCCTCCGGCGGCTCGCTCTATTCCGACGAATCGATCGTCGCGCTGCTTCAGGAAGAAGCGCGCCTTGAGGACGAATACATGGCGCTCGAGGCCGATGTGACCGTCACGGTCGGCGGCAGAGAGCTTTCTCTGGAAGAGGCGCTTTCCACGGCCTATTCCAACGAAGAATATGCGCAGGTGTATCGGGCGTATTATGAAAAATACAACCCCCTTGCCGCGGAAATTTACATCAAGCTTGTGCGCGTGCGCAAGCAGATTGCCGCGGAAGCCAGCTACGACTCCTACGCCGACCTCGCCTACGACTACTACTACGACCGCGACTACACCCCCGCGCAGGCGCGGCAGTACACCGCCGCCGTGGCCGAATATCTCGCGCCGCGCTCGAATCTGATCCGCCGCAATTCCTATTCCGCGTGGTGTACCTCGAAAGAAGTGCTGCAAATGCTCGGCACCCTCGCCTCCTCGCTCGGCGGGCAGGTCAAAGAGGCTTACGACTATATGCAGGCGCACGAGCTCATCGATTTAAGCGTCTCGGCGACCAAACTGTCGGGCTCCTACATGACCTACCTGACCGAATACGAAATGCCCTTTGTCTATGTTTCGCCCACGGGCGACATCGACGACATTTTGACCGCCGCGCATGAGTTCGGCCATTTTGTGGACGGTTATGTCAACTACAACACGACGTACAGCATCGACTGTAACGAAATCTTTTCTCAGGGTATGGAATTTCTTGCCCTATCGCGTATCGGTCTGAGCGATCTGATCGCCTCGAAACTCGCCCGCTCGAAGCTGGCCGACAGTCTTTCGGTGTTCCTCACGCAGGCGTGCTTCGCCGAATTTGAAGATCTGGTCTACAATCTGAGCGACGAAGAGTTGACCGCCGAAACGCTCAACAAGCTCTTTGCCGACTGCGCGGAGCGCTTTCATGTGTCCGTGACCGACCTGTTTGATTCCGGCGAGCCGTCGTGGATCGATATCAACCATTTCTTCATCGCGCCCTATTATGTCATCAGCTATTGCATCTCCGGCGACGCGGCCTTGCAGATTTATCAGGCAGAGCGCGCCGACGGCACGGGCTTCGAGCTCTACACCACCCTTCTCTCCCTCGCGCCGGAGCACGAAATCCTCTCGCTTTTAGAGGCGGCCGGAATGCAGTCTCCCTTCGCCGAGGGGCGCATGGAAGAGCTTGCGGAGTTCTTCCGAAAATCTCTGGGCTGACAGAAAGGATTTTTCCCATGTCCGATATCATTGCGGCCGTGGCGACGGGGCGCGTGCCCTGCGCCATCGGCATTCTCCGCCTGTCGGGCGACGGCTGCATCGCCGTTGCGCAAAAGGTCTTTACCCCGCAGCGCGGAACGCTAAAAGATGCGCCCGCGCGCACGCTCGTGCTCGGCACGCTGCGCGACCGCAGGGGGCGCGTGATCGATCAGGCGCTTGCCGTGTGCGCCCGCGCGCCGCATTCCTACACCGGCGAGGACACCGTGGAGCTGCAATGCCACGGCTCTCCCGCCATGCTCGCCTCCGCGCTTGAGGCGCTTTTTGCCGCGGGCGCGCGGCAGGCCGGGCGCGGCGAATTTACCAAGCGCGCGTTTCTCAACGGCAAGCTCGATTTGACGCAGGCCGAGGCCGTCATCGACCTCATCGACGCGGAGTCGGCCGACGCGGCGGCCAATGCCGCAGGGCAGCTCGGCGGCGCGCTTTTGCGGCGCATCGAGCCGATTTATGACGACTTGACGCAGCTTTGCAGCCATTTCCACGCCGTTTTGGACTACCCCGATGAGGACATTGAGGACTTCACCGCCCGCGAAGCGGCGCGCTGCTTCGCCTCTGCCGCAGACTCGCTGGACGCGCTTCTTGCAAGCTACGAGCGCGGGCGGCAGCTCACCCACGGCGTAAGTACGGTGCTGCTCGGTCGGCCGAACAGCGGAAAATCTTCACTGTTCAACGCCCTTGCGGGCTTCGAGCGCGTGATCGTCACGGACATCGCCGGAACCACGCGCGACACCGTTCAGGAATCCGTCCGCGCAGGGAGCGTACTTCTGCGCCTGACCGATACGGCGGGCATTCGCGAAGCGTCCGACCGCATCGAGGCCATGGGCATCGAGCGCTCCGAGCGCGCCGCGCGGGAGGCGGAGCTTGCCCTCTTCGTCTGCGACGCTTCGCAGCCGTGGACGCAGGAAGATGCGCAGGCGCTCGCGCTTGCAAAAGGCGCAAGCGTGTGCATCGGCGTGCTCAACAAAGCCGACCTGCCCGCGCAAATCGATTCTCTGCCTATGGACGAATTTGTCACACTCAGCGCCGCCACGGGCGAAGGGCTTGACGCGCTCATTGCCCGCATTGAAGCGCATTTCGGGGGCGAGGCGCACTGCGACGGCTCTCTTTTGACCAACGCGCGGCATTTCGGCGCTTTGCAGCGCGCGAAAGACGCGATTTTGCGCGCACAGGACGCGCTTCTGCGCGGCATCACGCCCGATGCCGTTCTGACCGACGCGGAGGCGGCCATGGAAGCGCTCGGCGAGGTCACGGGGCGCACCGTCCGCGAGGACATCACCAACCGCATTTTTGAACGCTTCTGCGTGGGAAAATAGGAGCTTTTTTATGGAACAGACGCTCAAATCCGAGGCGCAGCGCCTCGAAATTCCCCTCTCCGACGAACAAATCGCCCAAATGTGCCGCTTCGGCGCGGCGCTTCTGGAAAAAAACAAAGTGATGAATCTCACCGCCATTGAAGAGCCGCAGGCCGTGGCAAAGTTACACTTTGCCGACAGCCTCGCGCTTTTGCGCGCGGCGGATTTTCACAAAAAACGCGTCATCGACGTCGGCTGCGGCGCGGGCTTTCCCGGCGTTGCGCTCAAGCTCGGCGAGCCGAGCTTGGACTTGACGCTGCTCGACAGCCTGCAAAAGCGCGTGCGCTGGCTGGAAGAAACGCTCGAAAGAATGCAGATTCCCGCCCGCTGCGTCTGCGCGCGCGCCGAGGAATTTGACGGGCGCGGGCAGTATGACATCGCCGTCTCCCGCGCCGTCGCGCGGCTGAACATTCTTTGCGAGCTGTGCCTGCCGCTCGTGCGGGTGGGCGGGCTTTTTCTGGCGATGAAAGCCGCCGACGCGGACGCGGAGCTCGCCGAAGCGAAAAAGGCGCTGCGCGTTTTGGGCGGCAAGCTCGAATCCGTTTTTGACTACACCGCAGACGGCGCGCCGCGCCGCGTGCTTTGCATCCGCAAGGTCGCGCCCACGCCGCCCGCCTATCCGCGCCGCTTCGCGAAAATCAAGCAGCAGCCGCTATAAAAAGAAGGAACACTATGCGTTATTTATCGGAAAGTTTCGACATCGCCGTCATCGGCGCCGGGCACGCCGGCATCGAGGCGGCGCTTGCCGCCGCGCGGCTGGGTCTGCGTGTGGCGGTATTCACCGTCAACCTCGACGCGGTCGGCAATATGCCCTGCAACCCCGCCATCGGCGGCACGGGCAAGGGGCATCTGGTGCGCGAGCTTGACGCGCTCGGCGGCGAAATGGCGCGCGCGGCGGACGAATGCTGCATCCAGTATCGGATGCTCAACCTCGGCAAAGGCCCCGCAGTGCACTCTTTGCGCGCACAGGCCGACCGTCGGCGCTATCAGGAGCACATGAAGCACATTTTGGAGCGCGAGCCGAACGTGTTTCTCAAGCAGGCGACCGTGACGGAAGTTCAGGTGCAAGACGGCGCCGTCACGGGCGTTGTCACGCAGCTTGGGGCGATTCACCCCGTGCGCGCGTGCGTCATTGCGGCGGGGACGTATCTCTGCGCCCGCGTAATTACGGGCGAATGCAGCATCGAATCCGGCCCCGACGGGATGCACAACGCCACGGAGCTGACCGACTGTCTGCGCGCCTTGGGGTTTCCCCTGCGGCGCTTTAAGACGGGCACACCTCCGCGCATCAACGCCCGAAGCGTCGATTTTTCCAAAATGGAGCCGCAGCCGGGCGACGAAAACCCCGAGCCATTCTCTTTTTCCACCGAAACCGCGCCGCAAAACCGCGCGATTTGCTACCTCGCTTACACGAATGAGCGCACCCACGAAATCATCCGCGAAAATCTCTCCCGCTCGCCGCTCTACGACGGCACCATCACCGGCGTCGGCCCGCGCTACTGCCCGAGCATCGAGACGAAAATCGTCCGCTTTGCCGACAAGCCCCGTCATCAGCTCTTTTTGGAGCCCTGCGGATTAAACACCGACGAACTGTATGTGCAGGGGCTCTCCTCGAGCCTGCCGGAGGATGTGCAGCTTGCGATGCTGCGCAGTGTTGCGGGACTCGAGCGCGCGGAAATTCTGCGCCCCGCCTATGCCATCGAATACGACTGCATC
>CAZGOO010000017.1:0-10471 GCA_964527505.1 uncultured Oscillospiraceae bacterium
CGCCGTATTCGTAGAGAATCTCCACGGACTTCCACTTTGCCATGCGGTTTTGCAGGATGTAAACGCCCGTCTCGCCGTCAATCACATACAGTGCGCTTTTCGGCACGCGCAGCCCTTCATAGCTGCGGAACGTGATATCCGCGCCGAGGCGGCGCAGCGCCGTGACCTCCCCGAGGAATTTTTCATAGGACAAAACCAGCACGCACTGCCCGTTTTCCGCGTCGGAGACGCGCTCTACGCGCATTTTGATTTCGCGCAAGCCCTGCACGGAGAAATTGACCGTGAGCGTCGTGCGCTCGCGGCACTGCGCGGCGCGCTCTTCGGGAATGACGGCGGTAAAGTACCATTTCTGCCCCGTCGAAAGCGTGCCGACGGTGCGCTCGGAGACGCGCTGCGGCTCGAGGTTTTCGAGCTGCGAAGGCGTGAGCGTAAAAATCGTCTCGGGCGTTAAAAGCGATTCGTAGCCGTCGGCCTCTTCGGAGAAGTAGCCCGAAACGGGCGCGGTTACCGCAACGGGCTCTTCCTCGGCGGCGCTTTCCAGCTCGGAAATGCGCGCGCTCAGCTCGGCGATGCGCGCCGAAAGCTCCTGCGCGTCGCTTCCGCTTACCTCGCTGCGCAGCACCAGCGGCTGCAACTGCGCGGCGATGTCGCGCATCTCGTCAAAGTTCTGCTGCGCGGTCTGCTCGGCAAGCCGCAAAAGAAGCGCGCGGATCTGCGCCTCGAGCGCCGCGTCGTCGCCCGTCTCGGAGGCGGCGTAGGTCAATTGCTCTAACTGCGCGCGAAGCGACGCAAGCTCCAGCCGCCGCTGCCGCGCCGCGGCGCTCTGGTAGGCCGTGGCGATTGTCTGACCGCCGCCGACCCATTCTCCCTCGGAGCGCTCGCAGACGGTCAGCATTTCGTCCGTCTCGACCGGTTGCTCCGAACGCACCGCAAAGCCGGAAACGGTCAACCCGTCGCCGACTTCGCAAAGCGCCGCGACCTCGATGGTAAAATTGCCGCTTTCGCCGCGAAAAAACGCGGAAAAGAGCACATAGCTCGTCAAAAGCACCGCCAATACCACGGTCACGATCTTAAAATAGGCGCCGCCCTGTTTTTTCATAGGCTACTCCCTGCCGCATTGCGGCCGCTCGGCAGGACGCGATTTCCTCAGGTGGTCAGCCGCAGGCTCTGCAAGGGCACCAGAGTCGAAATTGCGTGCTTGTAGATCATCTGCTGCTTGCCCTCGGACAGAAGCAAGACGACGAAATTGTCGAAGCCGGAGACGATGCCTTTCATCTGAAAGCCGTTCATCAGAAACATCGTGACCGGTGTGCGCTCTCGCCGCACCTCGTTGAGGATCAGGTCCTGCAAATTTTCGGTATTTGCCATAGTTCGGTATCTCCTTTTTGTTTGTGATGGAATACCGAAAGTATAGCAAATTCAATTGTCAAAAAAAGGTATTTCCCGTCGAGCCTCGCAAAAAAGTGCGTCCTCGTCGGAAAATCGGTCGCGCAGGAGCCAGTGCACCTGCGCATTGCGCAAAAACCATGTGCGCTGGCGCTTGGCATAGTGGCGCGTAGCGAGCTTGATCTGCGCGCGCGCGTCATCTTCGCTCGCTTCCCCGCGCAAAACGGGCAGAAGCTCTTTGTAGCCGATGGCCTGAAGCGCCGTGGCGCGCTCGGGCACGCCCGCGTCCAAAAGCCCGCGCAGCTCTTCTACCAACCCCTGCGCGAACATCTCATCCACCCGCTTATCGCAGCGCGCGTAGAGCGCGGCGCGCTCGGCAAAATCCAGCCCCAGCCAGACGGGTTCATATTTCGGCGGGACGGCTTTCGTTTCGCGGTCATGCTCGGAGATGGTCTTTCCCGTCTCGAGCCAGACTTCCATCGCGCGCACGACGCGCTTGACATTGGCCGGATGGATGCGCTCGGCCGCCTCGGGGTCGATGCGCCGAAGCTCGGCAAAAAGCGGCTCAATGCCCTCCTCGCGCACGCGCGCCTCCAATTGCGCGCGCACGCCTGTTTCCACTCTCGGGGCAAAATCGCGCCCGGCAATGAGCGAATCGACATACAGCCCCGTGCCGCCGACCAGAATCACGGGCTTTCCCCGCGACAGGATATCCTGCACGCAGGAATCGGCCTGCGCGACGAATTTCCCGACGGAGTAGTCCTCGCGCGGGTCTGCCACGTCGAACATATGGTGGCGAATGCCGCCGCGCTCGGCTTTTGTTGGCTTGGCCGTGCCGATGTCCATGCCGCGATAGACCTGCATGGAGTCAAACGAAACGATTTCCGCGCCCATTTCCTGCGCAAGGCGGACGGACAGGGCGGTCTTTCCCGTGGCGGTCGCGCCGACGATGCAGACGATTTTGTCCATTTACACCCTCCGAAACTGCCGCTCGAGCTGCCGCTCGGTCAAAGCGGCGCAAATCGGCCGCCCATGGGGACAGTATTTCAAATCGTCGCGCGACAAAACTTCGCGCACAAGTGCCTCAAGCTCTTTCGGCGCGCTGCGGTCGCCGCCCTTGATGGCCGCCTTGCAGGCGACGGTGTGCAAAAGCGTGTCGCGCAGCTCATCGGGCGAGAGTTTCTTTCCCGACGCAAGGCTTTCGGCCAGCGCACCGAGCGAAGCCTCGGTCTGCGCGGGGTCTAATTCCGACGGAATGCGCCGCACGGCAATCGTCCCGCCGCCGTAGTCGGCCAGTTCATAGCCCAGTTCCTCCAACTGCGCGGAGGATTCCAGCAAAAGCGCCGCTTCGGCGCGGTCGGGCTCATAGAGGATCGGTTGCAGCAGAAACTGCGACATCTGCGCGCCTTTCTGCGCGCGGAGTTTTTCAAAGAGCAGGCGCTCATGCGCCGCGTGCTTGTCGATGAGCAGGAGCTTGTCGCCCTGCTCGACCAGAATGTAGGTGGAAAACACTTCCCCGATGAGGCGAAACGGCGCTTCCTCGCGCGGCGCGAGCGAGAGCTGCGCTTCGGGCTCCGGCGGGATTTCCGGCGGCGTCTGCGCTGAAATTTCCGGCGGGGTTTCGACCGATTTCGGCGGAATCGGCGCCCTTTCGGGCGCGGGGTTTGCCACGGGCGGTTGTTCGGAAATTTTCGTTTCCGTCACGGGCGCGGGCGGCGTTTTCGCCTTTGCAAGCGACGAAAGCACCTGCGCCGAGGCTTTGGCCTCGGGCATTTTGCCCATCGCCTCGGCGAAGGCGCGGTATTCCTGCGCCGTCATCGTGCGAAAGGCGTCCTGCTTCGGGCGAATCGCAGCCGAATCGCGCACCTGCGCGGGCTTTTTTTCCGAGGGAAGCTGCATCTGCACCTGCCCGTCCGCGCCGCCGAGCGCGGCGAGCACGCCGTAGTGTACGCAGTCGAAAACTTCCCGCTCGCGCAGAAATTTGACCTCGGTCTTGGCGGGGTGGACATTCACATCCACCGCGTTTTCCGGCATCGTCAGATGCAGTACGCAGCTCGGAAAGCGCCCGGGAAGAAGCTGGTTGCGATAGGCTTCTTCGAGCGCGGCGCACATGATTTTCGAGCGGACGAAGCGGCCGTTGACGAAAAAGAGCTGATTGGCGCGGTTTCCGCGCGTGGCCGAGGGCTTGGAGACATAGCCCTCAATATGCAGCTTGTCCCAGTCGCCTCTCACGGGCACAAGCCCCTGCGAATTGACCCGCCCCCAGACGGCATAGAGCGCGGCAAAGAGCTTGCCGTTTCCGGGCGTGGAGAGCTGCTCCGCGCCGTCGCGCAAAACGCGCACGGCCACTTCCGGGTGCGCCAGCGCCTGATGCTGCACCGCCGAGAGAATTGCCGCCGCCTCGGCGGTGTCGTTTTTCATATATTTCATTCTTGCGGGCGTATTGTGGAACAAATCGCGCACGATGATGGTCGTGCCGACGGGGCAGCCCGCCTCCGACTGCTCTATAAGCGCGCCCGCTTCGAGCCGCAGGCTTGTACCCAAAGGCGCATCGGGCGTGCGCGTGAGCAGATCGACGCGCGAAACGGCGGCAATCGCCGCCAGCGCCTCGCCGCGAAAGCCGAGCGTGCCGATGGCTTCCAAATCCTGCGCGGTGCGCAGCTTGCTTGTCGCGTGGCGCAAAAAAGCCACAGGCGCGTCCTCTGCGGACATTCCGCAGCCGTCGTCCGTCACGCGCAGAAAGGTCATGCCGCCGTTTTTCAATTCGACGGTCACGTGCTTCGCGCCCGCGTCGATGGCGTTTTCCACCAGCTCTTTAACGGCGCCGGCGGGGCGCTCGACCACCTCGCCCGCTGCAATGAGGTCGGCAACGTGCGGCGCGAGCGTTTGGATTTTCGGCATAGGTGTCTCCTTTCGCGAGCAATCAGCCGAGAAGATTCACGGCAAATGCGAGTAGATTCATGAGTGCGTGCAGAGTAATGGAGCCCCAGATGGTGCGCGTGCGCTGATAGGCAAAGCACAGCGCAAGTCCCGAGGGCAGATAGATGAGGAAGCACAGGAAAATATCGAGCCACGGTGAAACGCCGATGCTCCCGACCACATGAATGGCGGAAAAAACCGCCGCCGAGAGCACATACGCAAGCCACGGGCATTTGCGGCACACCGGCCCGAAAATCAGCGCGCGGCACAGGCACTCTTCCGTGATGGGCGCGAAAATCACAACGCCGAAGAACATGGTCAGCGGGTGCGATTGCATCATGGAGCTGACGGTATCCTGATTGAGATTTTCCGGCGAATATTGAATAAATTCCAGAAAATACGCCAAGGACAGATTCAGCGCGTAGTACACGCCGTAGCTCATCAAAACCGCGAGCAGGAAGCGCCCGAAGTGCGTGATGGGCGCAAAAGAGCGGTAGAGAAAATTCTGAAAAATCAGCGCGATTACGACGAAATTCACCGTGAAATACGCCAGATTCAAAAGATATTCCCCGTTTTCTCCCTCAAGATTGAAGCCCAGCGCGGAAAGCGCGAGGGCAAGGATCGTTCCGAGAAAGAGGAAGTAAAACGGCCAGTAAACAAAGCCGCCGATCTTCTCGCGCCGATTCGGCACGACAAGATCTCTTGAAAGAAACGGCATAAAAGCGCCTCCTTAGAGCATTTTTTTCAGGCGGAAGAGTTCATTCATCGCCTCAATGGGCGTGAGCGTGTTCACATCGAGCTTTTCCAGTTCCTCCCGCAGGCGGTCGTTTTCCATCGAAAGGATGGAAATCTGGTCTTCCGCCGCGACGGTGACGGTGCGCGTGGGCGCGCCGCTTTCAAGCTCTTTGAGAATTTCGCGGGCGCGCGTGATGAGCCTGTCGGGCAGGCCCGCGAGCTTCGCGACCTCCACGCCGTAAGAGTCGTCCGCGCCGCCGGGCACGATGCGCCGCAGGAAAACGATCTCCGCGCCGCGCTTTTTGACGGCAACATGGAAATTTTTCACGCCGCCGACCTCGCGCTCAAGCTCCGTCAGCTCGTGATAGTGCGTGGCAAAGAGGGTCTTTGCGCCGATGCGCTTGGGGTCGGCCGCGTATTCCAGAACGGCGCGGGCGATGGCCATGCCGTCAAAGGTGGATGTTCCCCGGCCGATTTCGTCCAGAATCAAAAGGCTTCGCGGCGTGGCGTGGCGCAAAATATCCGCCACTTCCGACATTTCGACCATAAAGGTCGATTTTCCCGAGCTTAAATCGTCCGACGCGCCGATGCGGGTGAAGATGCGGTCAACCACGCCGATGCGCGCCGACGCGGCGGGAACAAAAGAGCCGATTTGCGCCATGAGCACGATGAGCGCGACCTGCCGCATATAGGTGGATTTGCCCGCCATGTTCGGCCCCGTGAGGATGAGCGCGCGGTTTTGCGCGCAGTCGAGCAGGGCGTCGTTCGGAACGAAGAGGCTGCCGTCTAACATCTGCTCCACGACGGGGTGCCGCCCCTCGGAAATTTCGATGCGGTCGGAAAGATCGACCTCGGGTCGGCAATAGCCGTTCTTCTCCGCGACGGCGGCAAGGCCGCACAAAACGTCCAGACACGCCACCGCCTTTGCCGTGCGCAAAATGCGGTCGGCCTGATCGGAAAGGCGCAGGCGCAGGTCGGTAAAGCGCTCGTATTCCAGCGCGACGATGCGCTCGCGCGCGGTGAGAATTTTGCCCTCCAATTCTTTTAATTCGGGCGTGATGTAGCGCTCGCCGTTTGTCAGGGTCTGCTTGCGGATGTATTCCTCCGGCACCAGAGAAACCTGCCCCTTGGCCACCTCGATATAGTAGCCGAACACGCGGTTATAGCCCACGCGCAGATTTTTGATGCCGGTTCTTTCTTTTTCTTTTGTCTCGATGGCAGCCAGCGTTCCCTTGCCGCCGGAGACGATGTCGCGCAGCTCGTCGAGCTCCGCGCAGTAGCCGTCGCGCAGCATCCCGCCCTCGCGGACGGTAAAAGGCGGCTCATCCACGATGGCCCTTTCGACCATCTCGCGCAAATCGTCGAGGCCGTCAATCTCGCTGCGCAAAACCTCGAACATCGCCGCCTTGCCCGTGCGCACGCCGTCGCGCAGCGCCGGAAGCGGCCTCGAGCCGACGGCAAAGGCGCGCAAATCGCGCGCATTGGCCGTGCCCGTGACGATGCGGGCGGTGATACGCTCCAAGTCGTTCAGAGCGCGCAGGTGCTCGCGCAGCTCCTCGCGGCGCTCGGAATGTTCCAGAAGCTCCTGCACCGCGTCAAGGCGCAGGGAAATGCGCTTCGGGCTTAACAGCGGCTGCTCGAGCCACGCGCGCAGAAGCCGCCCGCCCATGGGCGTGCGCGTTTTGTCCAGAACCCACAGAAGGCTTCCGCGCTTTTCGCCCGCGTGCAGGCTCGCCGTCAGCTCTAAATTTCGCCGCGCGGTCAAGTCCAGCTCCATGAAGCGGCCGCTGACGTAGTATTCGACCGCGCGGATGTGGCGCGTGGTCAGGTGCCTTCCGTGCAGCGCCAGCAAAAGCGCGCCCGCGCTTTTCATCACGCAGGGGCTTTCGCTCACGCCCTCGGGAAGCTGCGCGATGCGCTCGCGCAGCGCCGCCTCGCAGCGCTCGTCGGAAAAGAGCTCGTCGCGGGCAAACTCCGTGGCGCAGTGCAGCTTTTCGCGAAGCGCCTGCGCAATCGTCTCGTCGCTTTTGGCCTCGCCGCCCAAGAGCAGCTCCGCCGGGGAAAACGCGCCCAGTTCCGCCAGAACGCGGTCGGCCGCCGCCTGCCCCTGCGCCAGAGTGGCGCAAAACGCGCCCGTGGAAATATCGCAGAAGCTCACGCCGAACTCCCCGCCCTCGCCGTAGACGCAGGCGAAGTAGTTGTTGCGGCTCTCGTCGAGCATGGAGCTCTCCGTGACCGTGCCGGGGGTGACGATGCGCACGATGTCGCGCTGCACCAGCCCCTTGGCCTGTGCGGGGTCTTCCGTCTGCTCGCAGATGGCAACCTTGTAGCCGCGCGCGACCAGACGGGCAATGTAGCTCTCGGCCGAGTGATACGGCACGCCGCACATCGGCGTCTGCTCCTGCTTTTCCTTTCCGCGGTCGCGCGTGGTCAGGGTCAGATCCAGCTCCTTTGCCGCCAGCTTTGCATCCTCGGAGAACATCTCGTAGAAGTCGCCCAGTCGGAAAAAGAGCAGGCAGTCGGGGTGCTGCCGCTTGACCTGTTGATATTGCCGCATCATCGGCGTCAGTTCTGCCATAGTTTACTCCGTTTTCGTCTGTTGTCCGGTCAGGCTCCAAGTGGTGCAGCCCGTGATTGTCACATCGATAAACTGCCCGATGAGCGCCTCGTCGCCCGCGAAGCGGACAAGGCGGCCGCCGTCGGTGCGCGCGGTGAGAAGCGCATCCTCGCGCCCATCGACCAGAACGCGCAGCGTTTTTCCGAGATAGGCGCGGTGTTTTTCTTCGGAAATGCGATTTTGCAGGGCGATCAGACGGTCGAAACGGGCGTTTTTCTCCGCTTTCGGCGTGGGGTCGTCCATTTTCGCCGCAGGCGTGCCCGGGCGCGGGGAGAAAATAAAGGTGAAAAGCGCGTCGTAGCGCACGCGCTCGATGAGCTTTAAGGTATCTTCAAATTCCTCCTCCGTCTCGCCGGGGAAGCCCACGATGACGTCGCTCGTTAAAACAAGCTCGGGCATGAGGCTTCGGCCGTAATCGACCAGCGCAAGGTACTGCGCCGAGTCATAGTGGCGGTTCATCGCCTTGAGCACGCGGTCGTTGCCCGACTGGAACGGAAGATGGAACTGCTTGCAGATTTTGGGATATTTTGCGATGGTGTCGAAGAGCTTGCGGCTCGCGTCGCGCGGATGGGAGGTCATGAAGCGGATGCGGAAGTCCCCCTCAATTTGCGCGATTTCGGCCAGAAGGTCGGCAAAATCGACGCCTTCGTCCAAATCTTTACCGTAGGAGTTGACATTCTGCCCCAAAAGGGTCAGCTCTTTGTAGCCCTGCGCGACAAGCGCGCGGCACTCGGCCAGAACATCGGCCGACTTTCGGCTGCGCTCGCGCCCGCGCACATAGGGCACGATGCAGTACGAGCAGAAATTATTGCACCCGTACATCACCGAAACCCACGCTTTTAAGGGATTCGTGCGCGCAACGGGGATGTTTTCGGCGATGGAGCCCGCCGAATCTTCCACCGCAAACACGCGCTTGCCCGTAGTCAAAACGCCGAGCAGAAGCTCGGGAAAGCGCCACAAATGGTGCGTGGAGAACACGCCGTCTACGTGCGGATAGCTCTTTTTCAGCCGCTCGACCACTTCGGGTTGCCCCGCCATGCAGCCGCACAGGAAAATTTTCTGGCGCTCGTGGCGGCGCTTGGTGTGCGTGAGCGCGCCGATGTTGCCGAACACGCGCTGCTCGGCGTGCTCGCGGATGGCGCAGGTGTTGAACACCACCACATCCGCGCCCTCCGGCTCATCAACAAAGCCGTAGCCCGCCTCGCGCAGCATTCCGCGAATGCGCTCGGAATCCGCCTCGTTTTGCTGGCAGCCGTAGGTATCGACAAAGGCCACGGGGGCAAGGCCGCGCGCGTGCCAGTATTCCCGAATTTCCGCGCAGAGCTGCGCCTGATGTTCCAGCGCCTCGGGCGCGATTACCGTTGTTTTCGTCATCAAGGAAGCGTTCCTCCGAACTTCTGTTTTTCTGTGTTTATTTTAGCATTTTTTTGTGAACAATGCAAGTGCGGCGGCGCAAAAAGAGCCGTCAGTCGTAGGCAACCATTCCGAAAAATGCCAGTCCCGCCGCGCCGCAGTCGTAGTCCATCGCGCATTCTTCCGCCAAAGCGCGCACGAAAATGCAGTAGGCGGACATACAGGAGTATTTCTCCTGCGGGAAGCGGCATGGCGCGCCCGTTTTGCGCGCGCAGGGTGAGCAGAGCGCGCAGCCGCTCGCGCCGACAAGCAAGCCCTCGCAGCCCTCTTCGCGCAGACGCCTGACCACGCGCAGGGCGGCGGCATTGTGCTCGGACTTGGCGCTTTTGATGGCGGCCGTGTCGGAATAATCGAAAATCGGCCATATGGTTTGCAAAACCAGCGCCTTTTTGTGCGCCAAAATGCGCGCTTTCATCTGCTCGGGCGTGCCGCAGTCGGGCGGGCAGGAATAGTTTGCGTCGTATTGCCCGCAGAGATTTTCCTCGCAGTAGGGGCGAAAGGAGGGGTCGAAAATAATTTTGTCCGTGGGCACGACCGCAGCGGCGGCAAAGCCTTCCTCTTCGGCATAGCGGACGGCGATTTCGTCTGTCATGGTATTTTTGCTCCTTTTCTTTTTGTGTCTACTATAATTCAATCGCGCGCGGCTGTCAAGAAGCCCTTGCAAAAAGTCGCCGTCTGCGCTACAATGAAGAAAAACGAACGCAAAGGGGGCTTTGCCATGCTCACCCGATTCCGCCGCGACCTACACCGCATCCCGGAGCTCGACCGCGCACTTGAGAAAACCGCCGCGTATCTGCGCGCCGTGCTCGAGCCGCTCGGCTGCCGCGTCTTTTCGCCCACCGAGGGCAGTGTGTGCGCCTTTTTCGACTTCGGCTTTGCCGAGGCGGTCGCGTTTCGCGCGGACATGGACGCGCTGCCCGTTGCGGAAGCGACAAATCTGCCCTTTGCCTCGGCGCATTCGGGCAAAATGCACGCCTGCGGGCACGACGGGCATATGGCGATCCTTTTGGGGCTGGCCGTGAAGCTCGCGCAGGGCGCCGTGCATCCAAAACGCAATGTGCTGCTCGTCTTTCAGCCCGCCGAGGAAACGACGGGCGGGGCGCTTGCCTTGTGCCAAACGGGTCTTTTTGAGGCGCACAAGGTCACGCGCGTCTTTGGGCTGCACCTGTGGCCCGATCTTCCCGCGGGGGAAATCGCCTCGGCTTCGGGCGGATTTTTCGCCCGCTCGAGCGAGGTAACGGCCGAAATTTGCGGCAAAAGCGCGCACATCGCCCGCGCCCGACAGGGCTGTGACGCGCTCGAAGCCGCCGCCGAGTTTCTTCTGCGCGCCTACGCGCTTGCCGAGAACAAGCCCTGCGTTTTGCGCTTCGGCAGGCTGCAAAGCGGCACGGTGCGAAACGC
>CAZGOO010000018.1:0-10410 GCA_964527505.1 uncultured Oscillospiraceae bacterium
AGCAGCCCCAAATTCTTAAATTCGACCTCTTTTTGCAGCAGCTTGTGCGTGCCGACGATGAGATCGAGCGTGCCCGCGCGCAAATCGGCAAGGTTTTTCTTCTGCTGCGCGGGCGTGCAGAAGCGCGAAAGGACGCCGATGCGCACGGGGAAGCCCTGAAAGCGCTTGCAGGCAGTGGTGTAGTGCTGCTGCGCGAGCACCGTCGTGGGCACCAGAATCGCCACCTGTTTGCCATCTAACATTGCTTTCATCGCAGCGCGCAGCGCAACTTCCGTCTTGCCGAAGCCCACGTCGCCGCACAGCAGGCGATCCATCGGCTGGGGCGACTCCATATCGCTCTTGATTTCCGCGATGGAGCGGAGCTGGTCGTCCGTCTCGCGGTAGGGGAAATTCTGCTCAAACTCCGTCTGCCACGGGCTGTCGGCGGCAAAGGCATAGCCCATGAGGCGCTTGCGCTCGGCATAGAGCTTGATGAGTCCCTCGGCGAGGTCTTTGACCGCCGCTTTCGTGCGCGCCTTGGTTTTCTGCCACTGCTCGCCGCCGAGCTTGTTGAGCTTGACGGTCGCGTCCTCGCCCGCGCCGATGTATTTTGACACGAGGTCAAGCTGCGTGGCGGGAACATAGAGCGTATCCGAGCCCTGATAGGCGATTTTTACATAGTCTTTGACGGCGCCGTCCACGCGAATCTGCTCCATGCAGACATAGCGGCCGATGCCGTGGTACTCATGCACCACCAAGTCGCCCGGCGAGAGGTCGGCAAAGGAATTGAGCTTCTGGCGATTCGTCGCCGAGGCTTTTTTCTTTCGCAGGGGCTTTTGCGGCTGCGCCAAAAGCTGCCCCTCGGTGAGGACGGCAAAGTGCAAATCGGGATATTCCATGCCGTTCGGCAGCGCGCCCTCGGCAAGGAGAATCTGCCCCCGCTCGGGAAGTTTCGTCAGGGGAAAGGCGAGCATCGCCGAAAGGTTCTTTTCGCGAAGCTGCTGCGCCAGAATTTCGCCTCTGCGGCGGTTTCCGCACAGAACAAGGGCGGCAAAATCGTTTTTCTGGTAGAAGGACAGGTCGGTAATGGCCGCGTCCAAACTGCCGCCGTAGCTCGGAAGCTGTTTGGCGGAGATGCTCACCAGCGCCGCCGGCGGCAAGGCGCGCGGGTAGGACGCGGCGAGGAACGAATCGAGAAACACCGCCGGCCGGCCGCGCAAACGATCGCACAGGCTCTCCCAGTCGGCGGAAAATTCGCAGAGCTCGCCGCAGAGGATGCCGCTTTGCAGGAAAGAGTCGAGCATCATGCCCTCTTCTTCCACGCGGCGCTGCGCCGCGCGGCGCAGATTGCCATGGTCGCAGAAGAAAACGAGGGTATCTGCGGGCAGATAGTCGGCGGCGGTGGCAAATTCGGGGTAGATGAGCGCGGCGTAGCGGTCGGACGCGGAGAACGGCAGACCGTCGGAGAGCGTTTTTTCGTCTTTTTCCAAGGTCGCGCAGAGGGCTTCGTTGACCGTGCGGCGGCGCTTCTGCTTTTCGCGCAGGGCGCGAAGATCGCCGCACAGCCCCGCCGTGCCGCCCTCATGCAGCGCGGGCAGGACTTCCGCGACGGGCAAAACGACCGCTTCGTCCGCGTTTTCGCCGCGCCGCTGCGTCTCGGCGTCGAAAAAGCCCATGGTGTCGATTTCGTCGCCGAAAAATTCCACGCGCACGGGCGCGTCGTGCGCCGGGGAAAAGAGGTCGATGATGCCGCCGCGCACGGAAAACTGCCCCACGCCCTCGACGAGCGTGCCGCGCGAATAGCCCGCGCGCACCAGTCGCTCGCAAAGCGCCTCGGGCGAAAGCTGCATCCCCGCGCGCAGGGTCATCGCGCAGGAAAAGAGCGTATTTTTCGGCACGGTGCGCAGGCTCAGTGCCTCCCATGTGGTCAAAAGCAGCGGGATTTTCCCGAGCGCGAGGTCATAGAAAATGCGCAGGCGCTTATGCTCCCAGCTTCGCGAGGCGGCGGAAGCGTCGTAAAAGGTCAAATCGCGCGTCGGCAGAATCTCGGCCTGTGTGCCGAGAAAGGCGGCGAGCTCTGCCTGCGTGCGCCGCGCGGCCATTTCGTCCTGACAGACGACGAGCGCGGGGCGCTGCGTATCGCGCAGGAGCGAGGCGATCAGGTGCGAGCGGTTGATCTGCGCCGCGCCGGAAACGCCCGCGCTTTTTCCGGCATCGATGGCCTTGCGCAGGGCGTCGTATTCCGGCAAACGCCGCAAAAGTTTGAGAAGTTCTTCCATAAAATGCCTCCGGGCGGGGAAATTTCAAAAAATGCGCGCACGCGACAACGCGGAAAACGGGAATTTCCCGCTTTCCGACGATTGCCGTGCGATATTTTTATTTTGCGCCGTTAAAGCGGTTGGCTGCGGCCTGTACGTCCTCGGTCAGAAGAACCAGCGCGGCCTGTGCCGCCCGCTCGAGCGCGGGGGCAAGCAGCGCCTCTTCGGGCTTTGTGAAGTTCGACAGTACCCAGCTTGCAAGGTCGTAGTCGGGGTGGGGCTTTGCGCCCACGCCGATTTTGACGCGGGGAAAATCCTGACTGTTCAGGCAGCCGATGATGGACTTGATGCCGTTGTGCCCGCCGGCAGAGCCGTCGGAGCGCACGCGCAGCCGCCCGGGCTCGAGCGAGATGTCGTCGAAGAGGACAATCACGCGCTGCGGCGGCAGCTTATAAAAGCGCGCCGCGTCCATAACGGACAGCCCCGAATCATTCATAAAGGTCTGCGGCTTGAGAAGCAGCAGCTTTTGCCCTTGGTAAGTTGCCTGCGCCGTCAGGCCGCGAAATTTTGCGCGGTCGATTTTCACGCCGAGGCTTTTTGCCAGCTCGTCGAGCGCGCGAAAGCCGGCATTGTGCCGCGTGTGGGCGTAGTTTTCGCCCGGATTGCCCAGACCGACAATCAGCCAGTCGCAGGCGGGTCTGGAAAACAGCATCAGAAGAGGTTCGAGATGGAAGTCTCGTTATAGATGCGGGTGATGGCCTTGGCGAAGGTGGAGGCGGCGTCGATCTGGCGGATCTTCGTGCCGGTGTAGTGCTCGGGCAGCGGGATGGTGTTGAGCACCATCAGCTCCTCGATGCAGCTATCTTCGATGCGCTGCGTGGCGTTGCGCGAGAGAACGCCGTGCGACGCGCAGGCATAGACTTCCTTGGCCTTGCCGACGGTGCGGATGGCGTTTGCCGCGTTGCAAAGGGAACCGGCGGTATCGACCATGTCGTCGAAGAGGATGCAGGTCTTGCCCTCGACATCGCCGATGATGTTCATCACTTCGCACTCGTTGGCGCGCTGGCGGCGCTTATCGACGATGGCCAGACCCATGTGCATCTTCTCGGCAAAGGCGCGGGAGCGGGCAACGGAGCCGACGTCGGGAGAGACGACGACGAAATCGTTGTGGTCATAGGTTTCTTCGTCGAATTTCGACATATAGTAGCGGGTGAAGAGGGGATTGCCGAGCATGACGTCTACGGGGATGTCGAAGAAGCCCTGAATCTGCGAGGCGTGCAAGTCCATCGTCAGAACGCGGTCTGCGCCCGCGCAGGTGATCATGTTGGCAACGAGCTTGGCCGAGATGGGGTCGCGGCCCTTGGCCTTGCGGTCTTGGCGGGCATAGCCGAAGTAGGGGATGACGGCGGTGATACGGCCCGCGCTTGCGCGGCGCATCGCGTCGATCATAACAAGCAGCTCCATCAGGTTGTTGTTGACCGGAGCGCAGGTGGACTGCACGACGAAAACGTCGCAGCCGCGAACCGTCTCATTGATGGAAACGGAAACTTCGCCGTCGGCGAAAGCGGTCACGGAGCAGTCGCCGAGCTCCAGACCGAGCTCCGTGCAGATGCCGCGCGCGAGCGGCAGATTGGCGTTTGCGCTGAAGATCTTGATTTTGTTACCGTGTGCGATCATTGGTAGTCCTCCCGAGGCTGCGCCTCTTTCTGTATAGATGTCACCTCCATTATATCAAAACTTTTCCGTTTGTCCACCCGAATTTGCGGAAAAAACTTTTTTCTTTGCGCCGCGTCTGAAATTCGGGAAATCCGCATAGGATTTTTCGGACAAGGAGTGGATGATTTATGACGAAAGAGGCTCTGCGCCTCGGCGCGTCGCTCATTTTGGCGGCACTGATTTTTCGGACAGGCAGTTTTCTCTGCACGCACACGGCGCAGGCCGCGCCCTTTTTTGAAGAACCGCCCGCCGCAACGCAGGCGGCAGTTTCCGCGCGCCCCTCTGCGCCCACCGAGGCGCCCGAGCCGACCTACCCGACGCTCTCCTATGCGCCGGAAAAAAGCCCTTTGCGTTTTTGCGCGGAGGATGCGGCGCGCGTGCGCATTAAAAATCCCTACCCGGACACGCTGCTTTTCGACAAGGAAGCCGTCATTACCCGCACGCTCAATTTTGACGCGCGCGTGGACGGCCCGCTCGTTCTCATCGTCCATACGCACACCTGCGAAGCCTACACCCCGTCGGAAACCGACAACTACGAAGAATGCGAGCCTTTTCGCAGCACAAGCGAGGCCACGGGCGTTCTGCGCGTCGGCGCGCGGCTGTGCGAAGTGCTGAACGAAGCGGGCATTTCCGCGATTCACGACACGACCATCCATGACTACCCCGCCTACTCCGGCGCTTACGGGCGAATGGAGGCGACCGTGCGCGCGCTTTTGGAGCAATACCCCTCCGTGCAGATGGTCATTGATTTGCACCGCGACGCGGCGGAAAACGCCGACGGCAGTCAGGTCGCCCTGCGCGCGGAAATTGACGGAAAATCGGCCGCGAAACTGATGTTCGTGGTCGGAAGCGACTTGGCCGGAGACGCGCACGGCGGGTGGCTCGATAATTTTGCCTGCGCAATGCAGCTTCAGGCGCTCGGCGAGGCAAAATACGCGGGGCTTTTTCGCCCGATGACGATGCGCCGCTCGTCTTATAAGCAGGAGCTTACGCCAAATTCCCTGCTCATCGAGTTCGGCGCGATCGGAAATTCCTTGGAGGAAGCGCTCTACTCGGCGGAGCTGCTCGGCGCGCTTCTATCCGAGCTTTTGGAGGGACAGACGGGAAAATAGCATTGACTTTGCCGCCGTTCGGTGGTAAGATGGTACAAAAAGGAGGCGCCGCTTTGGACGAAATTTGTACGCTGTTTCTACCCGCGCCCGAGAAAGGCTGGTCGCCCGCCGCGCTTTGCCGCGCGCTTCAATCCGCCGCCGACGCGCACGCCAAGCGCCTGAACATCGATTTTGACCGAATGCGCCGCGATTTTTCCTGCCTTTGGATGATCGTCCGCGCCCGCGTGGAGCTGACGCGTTCGCCACAGGGCGATTTGACTGTCTCGACCCGCCTGCGCCGCCCGAGCGCGGCGACAAGCGCGCGCGATTTTTCGCTTTGCGACGCGTGCGGCGAGGTCGGGCAGGCCGTGCAGCTCTGGGCGCTGGTGGAGGAAGAAAAGCGGAAAATGGTCGATCTGCGGCGCATTGCGCCCCTGTGGGAGATCCCCACGCCGCAGCCCGAAAGTGATTTGCGCGTGCCGCGCCTTGCGCTTTCGGCGCTTGCCCCGGCAGGGCAGTGGACGGTGGACGCCTCGGAAATCGACAAAAACGGGCACTTAAACAATGTTGCCTATCTTCGTCGGGTGCAGGCCTTTGCCCCGCGCGATTTTCGCGCGATGACGCTCTACTACGACCGCGAGTGCTTCCTCGGCGAAACGCTTTCCATCGAAGCCGCAGACGGCTGCGCGCGCATCGTGGGCGCGGACGGCTCGGAGCGCTTTCGCTGCAAGTTTGAATGAATTATAATACTATGTGTACATACATCGGAGGTTATTCTATGAAACCCTACGCACAGCTTACCGCGCCCGAGCGCCGCGCGGAGTACGAGGCGCTGCTTTCCCGCTACGAAGCCTATAAGGCGCAGAAGCTCTCGCTGAACATGGCGCGCGGCAAGCCCGGCAAGGCGCAGCTCGACCTTGTGAGCGACCTTTTGACCGCTCTGACCGACCCCGCCGACTGCGTCGATGACGGCACCGACGTGAGAAATTACGGCGGCTTACTCGGCATTCCCTCGGCGCGCCGCTTCTTCGCGGAGCTGCTCGGATGCAGGCCCGAAGAGGTTCTTGCCGGCGGCAACTCCAGCCTGACGCTCATGCACGACTTAATTTGCAAAGCCTACACCCACGGCCTTCTGCATTCGCGCCGCCCGTGGTGCAGAGAATCGACTGTGCGCTTCCTCTGCCCCGCCCCGGGCTACGACCGCCATTTTGCCATCTCGGCGAATTTCGGCATGGAGCTTGTGCCCGTCGCGATGACGCCCGAAGGCCCCGATATGGACATGGTCGAGCGCCTTGTGCGCGACCCGTCGGTCAAGGGTATGTGGTGCGTGCCGAAATACTCCAACCCGCAGGGAATCGTCTATTCCGAAGAAACCGTTCGGCGCATTGCCGCCCTGCGCCCCGCCGCGCCCGATTTTGCCCTGATGTGGGACAACGCCTACTGCGTCCACGATTTTGGCCGCTTCGTCCCCTTTGCCGATATCCTCACGCTCTGCCGCGAGGCGGGCAACGCCGACATGGTCTATGAATTTGCCTCCACTTCGAAAATCACCTTCCCCGGCGCGGGCATCTCCTGCATGGCCACGAGCGAAGATAACCTCAAATATATCGAAAAGCTCCTCGGCGTGCAGTCCATCAGCTTCGACAAGGTCAACCAGCTTCGCCATGTGCGCTACCTCAAAGACCGCGCGCACACGCTCGAGCTTATGCAAAAGCACGCGGAGATTCTGCGTCCGAAGTTTGAGACCGTTCTCTCCGCGCTCGAGACGGTGCGCCCCTTGGAAATTGCCCACTGGGAAAATCCGCGCGGCGGCTACTTCGTCTCCTGCGACGCAATGCCCGGCACTGCCAAGCGCGTGGTGGGGCTTATGAAAGAGGCGGGCGTCGTGATGACCGGCGCGGGCGCAACATGGCCGAACGGCAACGACCCGCTCGACTCGAACATCCGCATCGCCCCGTCGCTTCCGCCCGTGGAAGAGCTGCGCGTCGCAATGGAAATTTTCACTCTCTGCCTGCGCCTTGCCGCGCTGGAAAAACTGGGAATGGAATAAACTTTTTGCCCGTCGGTTCCGCGCCGACGGGCTTTTTTTTCGGCAAAATCGGACACTCTTTCGGAAATGTATGGAAGCGGGCGCGCGGCGCTTGCATATTCTGCGCAAATGTGATAGAATGTGCAGAGTTTCTGATGTTCCGAGGTTGCTATGAAAAAACTGCTTGCGCGCCTCTGGCCGCGCCGAACGATATTTCCGCTTCTAAGCGTTATAATTGCCAACTTTCTCGCCTTTTCCGTTACGAAATGGATCCTCGGCGGCTATGCCGCCTACGATTTGACCACAAGCTGGGACAGAGCCATCCCCTTTATTCCCGCGTTCGTTCTGCTCTACGCGGGCGCGTTTTTGCAGTGGGTGGTCGGCTACACCGTCATTGCCCACGAAAATGAGTCCGCGCTCTACCGCGCGGTCGGCGCGGACATTATCGCCAAGACGATCTGCGCGATTGTTTTCCTCGCCTTTCCCATGACCATGCAGCGCCCCGAAGTGACGGGGAGCGGCTTTTTCGACTTTGCCATGCGCGTGGTCTATTTCTTCGACGCGCCGACGGATCTTCTGCCGTCGATTCACTGCGTGGAGTCCTACATCGTCACGCGCTGCGCCTTCGGCTTGGAAAAGCCGCCGAAGTGGTACAAATGGGTCATGTGCGCCTTTTCTCTGGGCGTGTTCGCGTCGGTGCTCTTCGTCAAGCAGCACGTTCTGCTTGACATTCCGGCGGGCATTCTGGTCGCGGAATTGGGCATTCAACTTGTGCGCCCCCTGCGCGTGGACAAGGGTCTGCGAGCGATAAACGACCGCCTTTGCCGCACGAAAGCCACTTGCGCGGGAGGTGAGACGAATGTCTGACGCTCCGAAAAAGCGCGGCGCGCTCGCGACGGGAAAATCGCGCGCGCTATGGTCGATTGCCGCAATCGTTCTTGCGGTCGTGACGGTGCTCGTCGTTCTTTCGCAGAACAAAGAATTCAGCTTCCCCGCACTCTGGGAGAGTCTGCGCGAGGCAAACGTGTGGTATCTCGGCGCGGCGGTCGCGTCGTCTTTGTGCATTTGCCTTGCCGAAGCGCAGGCGTTGCGCGTTTCGTGCCGCGCGCTCGGCCACCCCTGCCGCTATCGCAAAAGCGTCGTTTACAGCGCGGCAGACCTCTATTTTTCCGCCATCACCCCCTCGGCCAGCGGCGGCCAGCCGCTGTGCGCGGCCTTAATGATGCGAGACGGCATCCCGGGCGCCGTGTCCACGGCGGCGCTTCTGGCGACGCTTTCGATGTATACCATGTCGCTTCTGCTTCTCGGCATCGTCGCGCTGGTTTTGTTCCCCGGCATTTTTCTTGCGCTTGACCCCGCCGCGCAGATTTTGATTCTCATCGGCTACGCCATTTTCCTCGCGCTGACGGCATTTTTCCTGCTGCTTCTGAAAAACGAAGCGCTGCTGCGGAAAATGTGCACCTTTGTCGTAAAACTCGGCGCAAAATTGCACCTTTTGCGCCACCCCGAGCGCACGCTCGAGAAGCTCGGCCGCTCGATGGACGAATACGGCCGCAGCGTGGCGGTTTTGCGCACGAAAAAGCGGATGTTTTTCGTGATTCTCGGGCACAATCTTTTGCAGCGCTTGGCCACCTCCCTCGTCCCCTTTTTTGTGGCGCTTTCGGGCGGCGCGACGGCTGCGCAGGCGTTTCGGCTCTGGGGCGCGCAGATTTACTCCATGATCGGCTCAAACTGTCTGCCGATTCCGGGCTCGATGGGCGTGGCGGACTATCTGATGCTGCATAGCTTCGAGCTGGTTCTGCCCGAGGCGCAGGCGGTTAGCTTGGAGCTGATTTCGCGCGCACTGTCGTTTTATTTTGTCGTGATCCTCTGCGGGACGCTCGTCCTCGTCGATCACATCGTACACTTGAGGAGAAAGAAACAATGATCGGTGTATTCGATTATACGGTAATTCTCACCTACCTGTCGCTTCTGTCTGCAAGCTGCGGCATTTTCGTCTCGCTCGGCGGCTCGGGGCACCCCTATTGGGGCTGCCTGTGCCTGCTTTTCTGCGGACTTTGCGACGCGTTTGACGGCATGGTCGCCCGCAAAAAGAAAAACCGCACGCAGATGGAGCAGAATTTCGGCATTCAAATCGACTCTCTGAGCGATCTGGTCGCCTTCGGCGTGCTGCCCGCGTGCATCGGCGCGGCGCTTCTGCGCGTCTCGCCCACGCTCGGAAGCCTCCTTGCGGGCACTTCCGGTGCGGTAAAGGGGCTGGCGACGTTCGGTTTGCACGCGGTTCTGGCGCTGTATATTCTGGCGGCGATGATTCGTCTGGCCTATTTCAATGTCACCGAAGAAGAGCGGCAAAGCGCCGAGGGCGGCAAGCGGAAGTATTACACGGGTCTGCCCGTGACGATGGCGTCCTTGATTCTGCCCGCCGTGCTGCTTCTGAATTTCGCGCTGCCGGCCGACCTTGCGCCGTGCTATTTCCTCACGCTGCTCATCGTCGGCCTGTGCTTCCTTTTGCGCTTTCAGGTGAAAAAGCCGGGCTTGAAAGGCGTTTTGGTGATGGTCGGCATCGGCCTTGCGGAAATTCTGGTCTTTTTGCTGGCAAGATGGCTGTAAAAAAAGAAAGCGCCGCGCTGCGGTTTTTCTACCGCACCGCCCTCGGGCGGCTGCTGCTTCGCCCGCTCGTCGGACGCAAATTTTCGCGCGCCGTCGGGAAACTGATGGACAGCCGCGCCTCGCGCAGGCTCATCGCGCCTTTCGTGCGCAAAAAGGGCATTGATTTGACGCAGTTTGAGCAAACGGACTACGCGAGCTTCAACGAATTTTTCACCCGAAAAATTCGCCCCGAGCTGCGCCCCGTTGACCGCGCGCCCGACGCGCTCATCTGCCCCTGCGACGGATTGTTAAGCGCCTACCGCGTGGAAGAGGGAAGCGTTTTTCCCGTCAAGCAGAGCGAATATTCCCTCGAGCGGCTGCTCGGCGAGTGCGCCGACGCCTTTGACGGCGGGCTTTGCCTCGTGTTTCGCCTCTGCCCGGAGCACTACCACCGCTACCACTATTTCGACGACTGCACCGAGCGCACGCACCGCTTTCTGCCCGGGAAATTGCACACCGTGCGCCCCGTGGCGCTCGAGCGCGTGCCGGTGTTCACGGAAAACTGCCGCGAAGTTACCCTGCTCGACACGCGCCACTTCGGCCTTGCCGCGCAGGTAGAGGTCGGCGCGATGCTCGTCGGAAAAATAAGCAACCGCCACCCCGCCACTCCGCAGCCGCGCGGCGCGGAAAAGGGGAAATTTCTCTACGGCGGCAGCACCGTGGTGCTGCTTCTGCGCGCGGGCGCGGC
>CAZGOO010000019.1:0-10144 GCA_964527505.1 uncultured Oscillospiraceae bacterium
CATCTTGCCCTTGCGCAGCTCGACCATCTTCGCGACCATCGCATCCATTTCGGAATAGGTCGCGGGGTCGAGAATTTCAAGGCCCTCGATGTCGAAGCCGCCCTTTTGCGCGGCAGCCTTGACCTCTTCGACATTGCCGACGAGGATCGGGGTCAAAAAGCCGTCTTTCTTCAGGCGCGCGGCGGCGTCGAGAATGCGGGCGTCGGGGCCTTCGGTAAAGACGATCTTACGGGGATTCGCTTTGAGAATGTCAATCAAACGGTCAAACATAAAATCCTCCAAATTTCGCAGGCGAGCCTGCGTTTTGTTCTATTATACGGTTTTTTCTTCCAAAAAATCAAGAGATACGCGCATATTTGAATGAATTTCGGTCATTTTTCCCGTCATCGGGTGCAAAAATCGCAGCTCGATGGCGCAAAGTTGCTGACCGACGAGGCCGTATCGCTCGGAAAAGGCGCGCGATTCGTCCGTCGCGTATTGGGGGTCGCCCAAAATCGGGCAGCCGAGAAAGGCGCAGTGCAATCGGAGCTGATGCGTGCGTCCCGTCAAGGGGCGAAGCTCGAAAAGCGACGCGCCTCCGCGCGAATCAATCACGCGGTAGCTCGAGCGCGAGGGCTTGCCCTCCGGGGCAATCTGCCGCAAAAGGCTCTGCCCGCCGAGACGCGCAATGGGCGCTTCGATGATACCCTCGATCGCTTCCGGCGCGCCGAACACGGCAGCGCGGTAGCGCTTTTCAATCTGCCCGCAATGCGACAAGTCGCACATTTTCGCGTGGACGTGCGCATTTTTGGCGAAAAGCACCACGCCGAAGGTGTCGCGGTCGAGCCGACTGACAGGATGTACGGCGCAGCTTTGCCCCGTTTCGCGGTAGTAATGCAAAAGGCGGTTGGCAAGGGTTCCCGTGTTGCGCGCGGCGGAGGGGTGGATGAGTATCCCCGCGGGCTTGTCCGCCGCAAGGAGCCATTCATCTTCAAAAAGGATATCGATTTCCCCCGCTTCGGGCGGGTAAGTTTGCGGCGCGGGCTCGTCCATGCAGACGGTAATCTCATCTCCGATGCGCACCGCGCGGTCGGTGTGCGCCGCCTCGCCGTTGACAAAAAACGCGTTTCGCGGCTTGAGCCTGCGAATCAGTCCCGACGAAAGCCCCAGCTCGCGGCGAAGCAGGCTCAAGAGCTTTGCCTCGCGCGCGGCCGTCACACGAAGCTCCATCACGCCTCGCCCGCAGCGAGCTGCGGTGCGATGTATTCCTGCAAGCAGAAGCGCATAATGGCGCGGCGGGTGACGATGCCGATGAAGTCGCCCTTGTCGTCCACGACGGGGACAAAATTCTGGTCGGTCGCTTTGAGCAGAAGCTCGCGCATATCCGTCGTGACGGAAACGGGAAGATTGTCTTTGTGGTGGGTGATCTCCATAATATTATGGTTCTGCGCGTCGCGGATGTCCATGCAGCATAGATTCTTCAGCGCCCAGAGGAGGTCGCCCTCGGTCAGCGTGCCGCAGTAGCTGCCGTCGCGGTTGAGAATGGGCAGCGCCGTGTAGCCGGATTTTTCCATGCGCTCTATGGCCTGTCGCAGGGAGAAATCGCGGTAGAGATAGGCACAGGTGGCTTTCGGTGTGAGGAAAAAGAGAAGATTCAAGGCAATCCCTCGCTTTTCAAGCGGTGAATTCAGCGGGTGGGCTGGTTGGCCGCCTCGACGATTTTCAGGAATTTCTCGGGATCGAGCGACGCGCCGCCGATGAGGCCGCCGTCGATATCGGGCTGCGCCAGAAGGTCATAGGCGTTGTTCTCGTTCATCGAGCCGCCGTAGAGGATGGTGGTGGCGCGGGCATTCTTCGAGCCGGAGAGCTTGCGCACGATGGTGCGGATGAGCTGGCAGACCTCTTCGGCCTGTGCGGGCGTGGCCGTCTCGCCGGTGCCGATGGCCCAGACGGGCTCATAGGCGAACACAACGCGGCGAACGCGCTCAGGCTGGATGCCGCGAAGCGCCATCTTGATCTGCATCGTGATGACTTCCTCGGTCACACCCGCCTCGCGCTGGGCAAGCGTCTCGCCGCAGCAGAGGATGGGCACAAGGCTGCCTTCGAGCGCGGCGCGCAGCTTGGCATTGACCTCGTCGTCGTTTTCGCCCATCGCGCGGCGCTCGGAGTGGCCGACGATGACATATTTACAGCCCGCTTCGACCAGCATATGCGCGGAAGTTTCGCCCGTGTAGGCGCCGGAGGGATAGCGGCTGCAATTCTGCGCGCCGATGCCGATGCGCGTTTCGCGCGTGGTGCGCACGGAAATGGGGATGTCCACCGTGGGGACGCAGAACGCGATGTCGCACCAGCGGCCCTTGGGCATCATCGCCTTGAATTCGGTAAGGAACGCCTTGGCTTCTGCGGGGGTCTTGTTCATCTTCCAGTTCCCGGCGATGAGTGTCTTGCGGTATTTGCGGTTCATAGTAAAAAGCTCCTTTTTAATTGTATAGATTCGGCGAAAAACGCCGCAATGTTCGGTTTATCGGTCGAGCAGGCACGCAATGCCCGGAAGCTCGAGTCCCTCCAAGAATTCCAGCGACGCGCCGCCGCCGGTGGAGATGTGGGTGATGCGCTCGGCAAAGCCGAGCTGCTCGCAGGCCGCCGCGCTGTCGCCGCCGCCGACGATCGTCACCGCGCCGGAATCGGCAAGCGCCTGCGCCATGGCAATGGTGCCGGCCGCCAGCGTGGGATTTTCAAAAACGCCCATCGGGCCGTTCCACACGACGGTCTTGGCGTTTTTCACCGCGTCTGCAAAGAGCGCGCGGGTTTTTTCGCCGATGTCGAGTCCCTCCATATCCTCGGGGATCTCGTTCGAGGGGACGGTTTTCACGGAAATTTCCGCGTCAATGGGCTCGGGGAAACCCGCTGCCACAACGGTATCGACCGGAAGCAGGAGTTTGACGCCCTTTTCTTCCGCTTTTTTCAGCATTTCGCGGCAGTAGTCCAGTTTTTCCTCGTCGAGCAGGGACTTGCCCACGCCGTAGCCCTTGGCCGCAAGGAAGGTAAAGGCCATGCCGCCGCCGATGATGAGCGTATCGACCTTTTCCAGAAGATTGTTGATTACGCCGAGCTTATCCGAAACCTTCGCGCCGCCCAAAACGGCAACGAACGGACGGGCGGGGTCTGCCAAGGCCTTTCCCATGATGCCCACTTCCTTTTCCACAAGGAAGCCGCACACGGCGGGAAGATAGTCTGCCACGCCCGCAGTCGAAGCGTGCGCGCGGTGCGCCGTGCCGAATGCGTCGTTTACGAACACATCGGCCATGGAGGCAAGCTCCTTTGCCAAAGCGGGATCGTTTTTCGTCTCGCCCTTTTCAAAGCGGACGTTTTCCAGAAGCATCACGTCGCCGTCTTTCAGCGCGGCGGCCTTCTGCTTTGCATCCTGCCCTACCACGTCGCCCGCCATCTGCACGGGCTTGCCGAGAAGCTCGCTCAGGCGCTGCGCCACGGGACGAAGCGACAGTTCCGCCTTGACTTCGCCCTTGGGTTTGCCCATATGCGAGCAGAGAATCACGCGCGCGCCCTGCGCGCAGAGGTACTGCACCGTCGGCAGCGCGGCCGCGATGCGCTTGTCACTGGTAATCTGCCCGTTTTTCATCGGGACATTGAAGTCGCAGCGGCACAGCACGCGCTTGCCGCAAAGCTCGAGGTCTTTTACGGATCGTTTGTTGTAATTCATTGACAAATCCTCCAAAGTGGAAGCGCTCAGCGCTTCATTTTGCCGAAATCGCACAGATGAGGAAAGTCGAGCTGACGCAGCGCCTCAAAAACGCCCACGGCGACGGAATTGCTCAGATTCAGGCTCCGTGCCTCCGCGCGCATCGGGATTCGCACGCAGCTTTCGCGGTGCGCCTCGAGGAAGTCCTCGGGCAGCCCTTTCGTCTCTCTTCCGAAGAAGAGGTAGCAGCCGTCGGCGTAGTCCGCTTCGGTGTAGGCGCGCGGCGCTTTCGTGGAAAACAGGCGCATCTGGCGCACCTCGTTTTTCTCGAAAAAATCGTCGAGCGATTCGTAGACGCTGACCTGCACAAGGTGCCAGTAGTCCAGCCCCGCGCGGCGCACGGCCGATTCGGAGATGTCGAAGCCGAGGGGTTTGATCAGGTGCAGTCGGCTTCCGGTGGCAGCGCAGGTGCGCGCGATGTTGCCGGTGTTCTGCGGGATCTCCGGCGCAACGAGAACGACATTTAACATAACATTCCTCCGCTTGTGCCCGCAGACGGACGGCTCAGCCGCCGCTTCTGCTTCGTAGCGAATCCATTCTATGACAAAACTGCGGGAAATTCAACCGTTTTTCCGCAAAATTAAAAATTTTTTCAAAAAAAGCGCACGAAAGCGGAAAAAAATCGCATTCCGCGCAAAGCGAATTTTGCTTCGCGCGCGGGATTGACAAATTTCTCCGAATCTGGTACTATGGACTTAACACGCGCACGCTTTCGTGCGCAGAATGCAGAAGGAGGATTCCCATGAAGAAATTCAATCGCAAGCTGCTGGCGCTTGTGCTGGCAGCGGTCATGGTGGCGGGGTTGTTCACCTCCGTCTTTGCCGCGAATGTCGGGCCTTTCACCGACGTTTCGGAAAGAAGCTGGTATGCGCCCTATGTTCGCTATGTCTATGAAGAAAAACTGATGCTCGGTATGTCCGAGACGACTTTCGCCCCCAAGCAGGGTCTTACCCGCGCGCAGGCCGCGATGCTTTTGTATCGCCTTGCCGGCGAGCCGGAAGTCGATGAACCCGCAACCTTTACCGACCTCAAGCAGGATTGGTACAAAGACGCCGTGGCATGGGCCGAGGATGAGGCCGTCATTCTCGGAACCGGCAAAGGCTTCGAGCCCGATGCTTACATCACCCGTCAGGATATGTTCACGATGCTCTGGCGCTTTGTCGGCAAGACCGTCGATAAAGACGAAAATCTGAACTACTCCGATGCGAAGCAGATTGCCGACTACGCCGAAGAAGCCATCAACTTCTTCTCCGCCATCGGCGTCGTCGAAGGCAGCAACGGCAAGGTCGATCCGCAGGGCAACCTGACCCGCGCCGAAGCCGCGGCTCTGCTCAGCCGCTTCGACAAGACCGAGGTCAACTGCCTCAACGGCGCGCACTGCTACCACGACGGCGTGTGCCACTGCGGCAAGGAAGTTGCCGAAGAGGGCGACATCGTCATCTACTACACCAACGACATCCACACCTACATCGATAACCCCCTGAGCTACGCCCAGATCGCGCATCTGCGCGCCAACAGCGGCGAAAACACCCTCCTCGTTGACGCGGGCGACCACATTCAGGGCACCGCTTTCGGCTCGATGGACAAGGGCGAGACGATGATTAAGCTCATGAAGTCCGCCGGCTACGACCTTGCCACCCTCGGCAACCACGAGTTTGACTACACCATGACGCGCACGCTCGAAGTTATCGAAGAGTTCGGCAAATACGTTTCCTGCAACTTCTACCACGAAGAAAACGGCGTAATCGGCGAGACCGTTCTGGAGCCGTATCACATCTTCGAAATCGGCGGCAAGAAGATCGCCTTTGTCGGCATCACCACCCCCGAATCCTTCACCAAGTCCACCCCCGCCTACTTCCAAGATGAAGAGGGCAACTACATCTACGGCATCGCCGGCGGCTCCGACGGCAAAGCGCTCTACGACACCGTCCAGAAAGCCATCGACGCGGCCAAGGCCGCCGGTGCGGATATGGTCATCGCGCTCGGCCACCTCGGCGACGACCTGTCCTCCAAGCCGTGGACGAGCGAAGAGCTCATCGCCAACACCACCGGTCTGAGCGCCTTTATCGACGGCCACTCCCACAGCACCGTCGAGCGCCGCGAAGTGACAGATAAGGCGGGTAAAACCGTCGTCCTCACGCAGACCGGTTCCTATTTCAACGCCATCGGCAAGATGGTCATCTCCGCCGACGGCACCATCCGCACGCAGCTCATCGAAGCCTACGCAGGCTCCGACGAAGCCACCGCCGAAATCGCCGACGCGTGGATCGAAGAGACCAACAAGCAGCTCGGCAAAGTCATCGGCAAACTCGACGGCGTGACCCTCGACAACTACGCCTCCATCGACGGCAAGTCCGTCCGCCTCGTGCGCAGCGTGGAGACGAACACCGGCGACTTCTGCGCCGACGCTCTGTACTACCTCTTCGACAACATGGGCCTTGATGTGGACTTCGCCATCATGAACGGCGGCGGCATCCGCAACGCGTCCGTCACGGGCGATGTCTCCTACCTCACCTGCAAGAGCATCCACACCTTCGGCAACGTCGCGTGCCTGATCACCGTCAAGGGTCAGCAGATCCTCGACGCGCTCGAATGGGGCGCCCGCTTCGCCGGCTCCGGTCAGGAATGCGGCGGCTTCCTGCAAGTTTCCGGTTTGAAGTACACCATCGACTCCTCCGTGGCCAACACCGTCAAGAGCGACGAAAAGGGCGTCTGGACGGGCGGCCCCGATGCTTACCGCGTCAAGGACGTTCAGGTCTGGGACAAGAAAACGCAGACATGGGTTGCACTTGACCTCACCAAAGACTACAACATGGCCGGCTACAACTACACCCTGCGCGACCTCGGCGACGGCTTCGCGATGTTCAAGGGTGCGGTCAACGTGCTCGACTATGTGATGGAAGACTACATGGTTCTGGCCAACTACCTCAACTACTTCGAAAACGGCGTCATCAACGCCGAATCGAAGGGCATCATGGGCACGACTTATGGCGACGTTTACGGCTCCGGCCGCATCGTCATCAAGTAATCCTTCTCTCGCATTGATTTTCTGATACAGGCGCGCCGGAAAACCCCGTGTTTTCCGGCGCGTTTCGTCCATGCAAAACGCACCCCAAAAGCCGAAGCTCTTGGGGTGCGCTTTTTTTACAGATTTTCCCGCAGCCAGTTCAGAAGCTCCCGCCTGCCCTCTTCGGACATGGGGAAGGTCTTTTCCAGCTCGATATCGCTCAGCTCATAGCACAGTTCGCCGTGCCAGATTTCGCAGCGGATGGAGCTTGCCTCGGAGTTGATTTCCTTCGGCGTGGCCATCACCACATTCGGCGCGATGCGAAAGCGCAGCTTGCCGCAGCTTCCGGTGAAAATATTGTCGTTTTCAAAGGTGTGCAGGGTGGGAAGATAAATTTCCGCCATGCGTCATTCCTTCATCAGTTCGTCCATCTCGTCGATGAGCTCGCCGAAAAGCGAGAGCGCCTCTTCCACGGGCTTCGTGGTGCTCATGTCCACGCCCGCGCCCTTGAGCAGCTCGATCGGGCTCTTCGAGCAGCCGCCGGAGAGGAAGCCGAGGTAATCCTTGACGGCGCTTTCGCCCTCGCGCAGAATGCGGCGGGAGAGCGCAATCGCGGCGGCGTAGCCGGTGGCATACTGGAACACATAATAGTTGTAGTAGAAATGCGGAATGCGCATCCACTCAAAGTCGATTTCGTCGTCGAGCACGACATCCTCGCCGAAATACAGGCGGTTGAGCTTGCGGTATTCGGAATTGAGCACCTGCGGCGTGAGCGTGACGCCCTGCGCGGCGAGCTTGCCGATGATGAGCTCGAATTCGGCGAACATCGTCTGGCGATAGAGCGTGGAGCGGAACTGCTCGAGGAAGTGGTTGATGAGATACGCGCGCTCCTTGCGGTCGGTGGTGCGGCCGAGCAGATACTCCATCATCAGCGCTTCATTGCAGGTGGAGGCAACTTCGGCAACGAAGATCACATAGCCCGCATCGAGCGGATTCTGGTGCTTGTTCGACAGGTACGAGTGCATCGCGTGGCCCATTTCGTGCGCAAGGGTGAACTGGCTGTCGAGCGTGCCGGAGTAGTTCATCAGAACATAGGGATGCACCGCCGCACCCGCGGAATAAGCGCCGGAGCGCTTGCCGACGTTCTGGTAAACGTCGATCCAGCGGTTTTCAAAGCCGTGCTTGAGCACCTTGCGGTAGTCCTCGCCGAGCGGCTCGAGCGCGTCGTAAACGAGCTTCTTGGCCTCTTCGATGCCCGCGCTTCTGTCCACACCGGAGACAAGCGGCGTGTACATATCGTACATATGCAGTTCGTCCACACCGAGCAGCTTCTTGCGCAGCGAGACATAGCGGTGCAGCTTGTCCACATTCTTGTGGACGGCTTCAATCAGGTTCGTGTAGACCTCGACGGGAACGTTGTTTCCCGAGAGGGACGCTTCGAGTGCGGAGTCGTATTTGCGTGCCTTGGCGAAGAATTTGAGCTGCTTGACATGGCCTTCGAGCGTGGCGGCGATGGTATTCTTAAAGCGGCCGTAGCCGTGGTAGAGGTTTTCAAAGGCGCTCTTGCGCAGAACGCGGTCCTCGCTCTCGACGCACTCGATGTAGGTGCCGGCAGAAAGCGGGTGGTGATTTCCCTCGGCGTCAATCGCGTCGTCAAAGGTGATGTCGGCATTGTTGAACATTCCGAAGATCTTGCTCGGCACGCCGCCGATCTCGCGCGCTCCGGCCAAGAGCTTTTCCTCTTCGGGGCTGAGGATGTGCTCGCGCAGGCGGCGCTCTTCCGTGAGATACCGACGATAGCGCTCCAGCTCGGGCTGCTCGACATAGAAGCGCTCAAGCGCTTCGTCGCTGATGGACATGATTTCCGGCGTGGCGAAGCTCGTGGCGGCGTTGAGCTCAACGAACACGCTCATCAGGCTGCCGCTCATGGCCTGATATTTGGCCTCGCGGGTGTCCTCGTCGGCGCGGCGCTGGGCATAGTTGCCAAGTCTGCCGGCCAGAACGCTGACCGCTTCTTCCTGCTGCATGAATTCCAGAAGCGCCTTCGCGTCCGAGCCGATTTTTCCGGCAAAGGCCGCGGCGGGCGCGATGAACGCCTTGAGTTTTTCCAGATCCTCCTGCCAGAGTTCGTCCGACGCATACAGGTCGCAGACCGCCCACTTGTCCTCTTCGCGGATCTCGGAGCGCTCGGGGATTCGTTTGATTTCAGCCATGGGGTACCTCCAAAAAAGAAAATGAATTTTGAAAAAGCCGGAGAAGGCGCACTTCTCCGGCAAAATACGCGCTTATTCGGTGATTTCCAGCACGTCCATCGGGCAAGCCTTGACGCAGATGCCGCAGGCGATGCACTTCGACGCATTGGTCATTTCCGGCTCGTAGACAATCACGCCGAACGGGCAGACTTCCTTGCACTTGCCGCAGCCGACGCACAGCTTCTTATTGATCATGTACACGCCGGTCTTGGGATTCTGCGTGATGGCGCCGTGCTCGCAGGCTTCGGCGCATTTGCCGCACTGCACGCAGGTCATCGGGCGAACCTTGCCCGCGCGCTCGACGATTTGGACGCAGGACTTGCCCGGGTCGAATTCCTTGAAGAACGCATTGGAGCAGGCGCGCACGCACTCGAGGCACGCCATGCACTGCGAGCCCTTTTTAACGGTCAACTTTTTCATAAAAAAATAATCCCCTTTGCATCGGCGAAGCCGCCGAGTCATTTTACACGCTATATTGTATAACATTTCCCGCCAAAATGCAACGCATTTTTTGCATTTCCGCAAAAAAGCCGTTTTTCGCGCATAAGGCGCGCTTTTGCGCAGATACTATGCGCACACGCAATCGCAGAAAAACGGAGGAGCATTATGAAACGATTTGCCGCTTTGGCTCTTGCGCTGCTGCTCTCGGCAGCGCTCTTTACGGGCTGTCGTGGAAAAAACACGTCCACGACCGCGCCGCACACCACCGCGCGCCCCACCCCGTCGCAGACGACCGTCCCACCGACGACCGTCCCGCCGACCACGCTTCCCTCGGAAAGTCAGACCCTTCCGAACATTTCCGAGCTTCCCACCGAAGCACCCTCCCCTGCCGGGCACCGATAAGGCATTCGGCGTTCCGAATTTGAACAACGGCACGGTCGCAATCGCGGCCGTGTCGTTTTTTCGCCTCTGCGGGCGCGCGGCGTTCGCTTTGCAGAAAAAAATACAATTTTTTTCAAATTTCTATTGTAAACGAATCTGTTGTATGTTATAATTATAACGCGTTATAGTTAACACATCCTACAAGAAATCGGAGGGATAGTATGGCAAATAACAAGCCGGGAAAAAACCATGAAAAGATGCGAAATCATGTGCTTTTTGTTTCGGCAAAGCTGTTTCTGGAAAAGGGATACACCAACACCACCC
>CAZGOO010000020.1:0-10130 GCA_964527505.1 uncultured Oscillospiraceae bacterium
AAAGGCGAAGCGCTTGTTTTTATTCGACGATTTCGCGCGGGGGCGTGATAAGGTCGGAGAGGTAAACGCCGTCGAGGTAGTCGTTTACGACCTTGTCGAGATTGTACCACAAGGTGCGCGTGCGGCAGTTTTCCGACAGCTCGCAGCTCACCGCGCCGGGGCCGACGCACGAGACGGTGGTAAATTCGCCCTCGGTCAGGCGCAGAATTTCGCCCACGCTGCACTCCTCCGGGTCGCGCGCGAGGCGGTAGCCGCCGGCGCAGCCGTGTACGGAGAACACAAGCCCCGCCTTGGCCAAAGGCGGCACGATGCGCTCGAGGTATTTCTGCGAAATTTTCTGGCGCTGCGCGATGTCGCGCAGGGTAGTGAGCGTGCCGTCGTAGTGCTCGGCAAGGTCGATCATCACACGCAGGGCATAGCGCCCTCTGGTCGATACGGTCATACGCTCAGTGCGCGTCGCAGTGGCCGCAGCTTTCGCAGGCGGGGAACTGCGCATGGTCGTAGGCGATCCCATGGCGGTCGTAGTAGTCCTTGATGGCCAGCTTGATGGCCTCCTCGGCCAGAACGGAGCAGTGCACTTTGTGCGCGGGCAGTCCGTCGAGTGCCTGCACAACGGCCTTGTTCGTTACCTGAAGCGCCTCGCTCAGCGGCACGCCCTTGATCATCTCGGTGGCCATGGAGCTCGAGGCAATCGCACTGCCGCAGCCGAATGTCTCAAACTTCGCATCGGTGATGATGTCGTTATCGATTTTCAGATAGATTTTCATAATGTCGCCGCATTTGGCGTTGCCGACTTCGCCGACGCCGTCCGCGTTTTCAATCACGCCGACGTTGCGCGGATTGCGGAAATGGTCCATAACGGTATCGCTGTAAAGTGCCATATTTCTTACCTCACTTGATAAAATATTCCTGTTTGCCGTCCTGCAAATTGCGCCAGACGGGAGAAATGCCGCGAAGATAGCTCACGACCTCGGTCGTGGCGGCAATGAGCGCGTCGATGTCGGCTTCGGTCATGTCCTCGGAGAGGGACAGGCGCAAAGAGCCGTGGGCAATCTCGTGCGGGCGGCCGATGGCCAGAAGCACGTGGCTCGGGTCAAGAGAGCCCGAGGTGCAGGCAGAGCCGGAGGAAGCGCAGATGCCCTTGTCGTCGAGCAGCAAAAGAAGCGACTCGCCCTCGATGCCCTCGAAGCAGAAGTTGACATTTCCGGGTAGGCGGTGCGCCCTGTCGCCGTTGAGCACGCTGTGCGGGATTTTCGCCAGACCGGCAATAAGCCTGTCGCGCAGGGCGGTGAGCTTCGCGGAATTTTTCTCCAGATTCGCGCAGGCTTCTTCGAGCGCTGCGGCCATGCCCATGATGGCGGGCAGATTTTCCGTGCCGGCGCGCTTGCCGCGCTCCTGCGCGCCGCCTTCGATGAGGGTTTCCAAGCGGATGCCCCTGCGGGCGTAGAGCGCGCCCACGCCCATCGGGCCGTGGAACTTGTGCGCCGAGAGGGAGAGCAGATCAATATTCATCGATTTGACATCGATGGCAAGATGCCCCGCCGCCTGCACCGCGTCGGTGTGGAAGAGGACTTCGTGCGCGCGGCAGATTTTGCCGATTTCGGCGATGGGCTGCACGGTGCCGATTTCGTTGTTGGCAAACATCACGCTCACGCAGCAGGTATCGGGGCGAATGGCCGCCTCGAGTTCCTCCGGGCGGACGAGGCCGTCGGAGTGAACGTCCAGAAGCGTTACTTCAAAGCCCGCGTTTTCGAGCTTTTTGAGCGTGTGCAAAACGGCGTGGTGCTCAAAGGCGGTGGAGATGATGTGCTTTTTGCCCTTGCGCTCGCCGAGGCGGGCGGCCGTCCAAAGCGCCTGATTGTCGGCTTCACTGCCGCCGGAGGTAAAGGTGATTTCCTTGGGCTCGGCACCGATGCAGGCGGCGACGCGCGCTCTGGCGCCGTCGAGCGCTTCGGCGGCGCGCTGACCTGCCGAGTGCAGGCTCGAGGCGTTGCCGTAAACGGTGTCGAAATAGGGCAGCATCGCGTCGATGGCGGTTTTGCTCATTTTTGTCGTCGCGGCGTTATCCGCGTAGATCATATATCTCATTCCTTTCGTGTGGAGGGGGTCATTTACCTACCATTTCGGTCGGTTTTATTATAATCCCCCGAATCGTCTTTGTCAACACCCGACGAAAGAAATTTCGGACGAAAAATCCCGACCGCCGAAAATCTCGACGGTCGGGATGCAAATCATTTAGAAATAGAAATGAATAAATCCTGCCAAATCTCCGTAAAGCGAAATCAGCAAAGACCACGCAAGAAGCACCGAAATGCTCAGCGCGAATCCCGCCACGGCCTTGCCCTTCGGGCGGTTGCGGCGGCACACGCCGCCGATGCTCAGTCCGAGCCCCGTCAGCGCAAGGGGCATTGCCGCCAGCGCCTCGAGCGCGCCGATCCACGACAGCACCTCCGCGTGCAGCCATACGCCCATGAAAATCGTGCTCATCAGCGCGGCGGCGATGATGCCGAGCACCATGCCCGCCGTCGCGGTGCCGTTTCCGAGCGGCTCGGTGCGAATCGGCTCCTGCCGCTCATAGGCCGGCTCGAACACGGGCGGTGTTCTCAGCAAAACCGTTTCGTTTTCGTTGTCCGCCGGCAAAACCGTTTCGTTTTGGTTCTGCTCGGAGAGTTTCATCCCGCAGCTCGGGCAGAACGGCATATCGCCGTTTGCCATCGCTCCGCAGTGCGGGCAGCGAAGCATTGCCATAAAAAATCCCTCTTTCCGATTGTTTTCGCGTTGGAACTGCGTTTATTTTATCGAAGCAAATCGAATTTGTCAAGAGGGTTCGGCGCAAAGCGCCTATTTTTTCTCCGAAAGTTCCTGCCGCAAAAGCGCGCGCGCGAGTTTTGCGCGGGCCATGCGCAGCTCGCGCTCGTCCGTCTGCTCGGCAAGGCGCGCCCTTGCCTTGGCCTCGGCGCGGGCGGCGCGGGCGGCGTCGATGGTTTCGGCGTATTCAAAGGTGGTCGCGACCATGCGCGCACTCCCCTGCTCCACGCTCAGAAATCCGCCGCCGCAGGCCGCTTCGCGGCGCGTACCGCCGGAAACGAGCGTCGCCTTTCCGATGTCGAGGGCGGCGAAATAATCCGCGTGCCCCGCCAAAACGGTCACGAAGCCCGCCGAAGTGCATACATTCAGAAGCTCCGCTTCGCCGTCAAAGCACACGCCCTCGGGCGTGACGATCTGCAAAGGAAAGCTCTTCATTTTGCGATTCCTTTCGCTTTTTCGACGGCTTCGTCGATGGTACCGACGAAGAGGAAGGCCGATTCGGGCAAATCGTCGTGCTTGCCATCCAAAATCTCGCGGAAGCCGCGAATCGTCTCGCGCAGGGGCACATATTTGCCCTGCATTCCCGTAAACTGCTCGGCCACGGAGAAAGGCTGCGACAAGAAGCGCTGGATTTTTCTCGCGCGGCTGACGGTGCGACGGTCTTCCTCGCTCAGTTCGTCCATGCCCATAATGGCGATGATGTCGCGAAGCTCCTGATAACGCTGCAAAATGCGCTGCGTTTCGCGGGCAACCTCGTAGTGCTCTCTGCCGACGATTTCGGGCGTGAGGATGCGCGAAGTCGATTCGAGCGGATCGACTGCCGGGTAAATGCCCTGCGAGGCGATGCCACGGTCGAGCACGGTCGTCGCGTCGAGGTGGGCAAAGGTGGTGGCGGGCGCGGGGTCGGTCAAGTCGTCCGCAGGGACGTAGACCGCCTGCACGGAGGTGATGGAGCCTCGGCGCGTGGAGGTGATGCGCTCCTGAAGCGCGCCCATTTCCGTCGCCAGCGTCGGCTGATAGCCGACGGCCGAGGGCATTCTGCCCAGAAGCGCGGAAACCTCGGAGCCCGCCTGCGTGAAGCGGAAAATATTGTCGATAAAGAGCAGAACGTCCTGCCCCTCGCGGTCGCGGAAGTATTCGGCCATCGTAAGCCCCGACAGGGCCACGCGCATACGCGCCCCGGGCGGCTCATTCATCTGTCCGTAGACCAATGCGGTCTTGTCCAGAACGCCGGAATCTTTCATTTCGTGGTAGAGGTCGTTGCCCTCTCTCGTGCGCTCGCCGACGCCGGCAAAGACGGAGATGCCGCCGTGCTGCCGCGCGACATTGTTGATAAGCTCCATGATGAGCACGGTCTTGCCCACGCCCGCGCCGCCGAAGAGGCCGATTTTGCCGCCTTTGGCATAGGGCGCGATGAGGTCAACGACCTTAATGCCCGTCTCTAAAAGCTCGGTGGCGCTGCCCTGCTGCTCGAAGCTCGGCGCTTCGCGATGGATGCTCCATTTTTCGCAGGTGATGGGCTGGGGCTTTTCGTCGATGGCTTTGCCGAGGAGGTTAAACATTCTGCCGAGTGTCTCGGGGCCGACGGGCACTTTGATGGGCGCGCCGGTATCGACGGCCTGCATACCGCGCGCCATGGCATCGGTCGAGCTCATGGCAATGCAGCGCACGAGCCCGTCGCCGAGCTGCTGGGCGACCTCGCAGACGAGTTTTCCGCCGTTTTCGAGCGGAATTTCAATCGCATTGAGTAGCGCCGGCAGGTGCCCGCCGTCAAAGCGGATATCCAGAACAGGGCCGGTAATCTGCACGACCCTGCCGATGTGTTCGTTTTTCATTGGCACAGCTCCTTTTTGTTACGCCTGCGCGCCGGAGACGATTTCGGTCAGCTCCTGCGTGACGGCGGCCTGACGGGCGCGATGGTAGCGCAGCGTCAGCGATTCAATCAGCCCGTCGGCGTTTTTGTTTGCCGCGTCCATGGCGGTGCGCCGCGCGCCGTGCTCGGAGGCGTAGGATTCGCACAAAGCGCCGTAGACCACGCCCGCGACATATTGCGGAATAATGCGCTCGAGAAGCGCCTCGGGCGCTTCGTCGGTCAGCGCGTCAAACTCCCCTTCGGCCGCGTCAAATTGCAGCGGAAGCAGCGGCGCGAGCACGGGCGTCTGCGAGAGCATCGAATCAAAGCGGGTATAGGCAAGCGCCACGCGCGCGTATTTGCCCGCTGCGAAGTCCGCGCAGAGCTTCTGCGCAAGGCGCACGCACTCGCCCACGCCGAGGGAGGCGGTCTTTCCGAATTCGTCCCCGGCGCACACGCTTTCGTGCGCGGAAAAATGCTCGAGCGTCTTTTTGCCGACGGGCAGCACAACATACGGCTCTTTTTGCGCGGCGACAAGGCGGAAAAGATTGGCATTGTACCCGCCGGCAAGCCCGCGGTCGCCGCCGATGACGACGATACAGGTCATTTCGCCCGCGCCCGGCTCGGTATAGACGCAGCGCTCGTGCCGCGCCGCGCCGCGCAGGGCGCAGATGGCCTGCGCAAGCACCTCGGTATAGGGGCGGCTGCGCTCGACCCGCTCGCGCGCATGGCGCAGCTTGGAGGTGGACACCAGCTCCATCGCCTTGGTGATCTGGCGGGTGCTTTCGATGCTGCGGATGCGGGTTTTGATTTGTTTCATTCCTGCTCCGGCCATGCGTTCGCTCCTTTACTGCGCAAAGGGCACGGCGCACTGCGCGATGATTTCGCGAAGCTGCGCCTCCGCTTCGGCGCTGAGTTTGCCCGTTTCGCGGATGCCCTGCAAAAGCTGCGGCGCGTGGACGGTCAAGCGGTCAAAGAGCGCCGCTTCAAATTCGCCGATGCGCGAAGCGGGAACGCTTTCGAGCAGGTCTTTGACCACCGCGTACAAAATGCACACCTGAAGCGCCACATCGACGGGGCTGCTGCGCCCCTGCTTGAGCGCTTCGACGATGCGCTCGCCCTGCGCAAGGCGCGCGCGGGTGTCGGCGTCGAGGTCGGAGCCGAACTGCGCAAACGACTGCAATTCGCGGTACTGCGAGTACATCAGTTTCAGCGGCCCTGCGACCTGCTTCATCGCCTTGATCTGCGCGCTGCCGCCGACGCGGGAGACGGAAATGCCGGGGTTGATGGCGGGGCGCACGCCCGCGTGGAACAGCTCCGGCTCGAGATAAATCTGCCCGTCGGTGATGGAAATCACGTTCGTGGGGATATAGGCCGAAACGTCGCCCGCCTGCGTCTCGACGATGGGGATCGCGGTCAAAGAGCCGCCGCCGTGCGCCTCATTCAGCCGCGCCGCGCGCTCTAACAGGCGCGAATGCAGGTAGAAAACGTCGCCGGGGTAGGCCTCGCGCCCGGGCGGGCGGCGAATGAGCAGGGACATCGCGCGGTAGGCCACGGCGTGTTTGGATAGGTCGTCATAAACGATGAGGGCATCTTTGCCCGCATCCATAAAATACTCACCCATCGTGCAGCCGGAGTAAGGCGCGATATATTGCAGCGGCGCGCCCTCCGAGGCCGTCGCGGAGACGACGACGGTATAGTCCATCGCGCCGCCTTTTTCCAAAGTATCGACGATCTGCGCGACCGTCGAGCGCTTCTGGCCGATGGCGACATAGATGCAAATCACATTTTTCCCGCGCTGGTTCAAAACCGTATCGAGCGCGATGGAGGTTTTTCCCGTCTGGCGGTCGCCGATGATGAGCTCGCGCTGGCCGCGGCCGATGGGAATCATGGAGTCGATGGCCTTAATGCCCGTTTGCAGCGGCACGGAGACGCTCTTGCGCTCAATGACGCCCGGGGCGTTTCGCTCGATGGGGCGCGTTTCGGCGGCATCGATGGGGCCGCGGCCGTCGATGGGTCTGCCGAGCGCATCGACCACGCGGCCGATGAGCGCCGTCCCGACGGGGACGGAGACGACCCTGCCCGTGCGCCGAACGACGCTTCCCTCGCCGATGCCCACATCGTTTCCGAGGATAACCGCGCTGACGCAGTGCTCCTCCAAGTTCAGCGCCATGCCGACCTCGCCGTTTTCAAAGGTCAGAAGCTCGTTTGCGCGGCATTTTTCCAGTCCGTGGAGCTTGGCAATGCCGTCGCCGACCTGTATGACGTAGCCGATTTCGTCCTGCTGCGTCACGGCGGCGTAATTTTTGATCTGGTCCTGAATCAGTTTGCCGATCTCCTGTATTTTCAGATTCACAGTTTCACCAACCTTATACTGTCGTTTCCCGCAGCGTCTCGCGCAGGCGCTCGAGCCTGCCGCGCAGGCTGTCATCGAGGCGCACGCCGCCAAAGCGCAGCGTCACGCCGCCAAGCAGGCGCGCATCGACGCGGTTTTCCAGAACGACGGTCTTGCCCGTCATTTCGCGCAGACGGCGCGCCAGCGCGTCTTTCTGCGCCTCGGTCATGGCAACGGCGCTTTCGGCCGTCGCGCGCAAAATATCGTGCGCTTCGTCAAAGGCCGCGTCGAAGGCCGCGCGGCAGTCAAAAAGCGCATACATCGCGCGGTTTTCCGCCAAAATACACAAAAAGTTTTGCAGATATTCGTCAAATTCGCCGAAGGCTTCGCGCAAAAGCCGCAGCTTTTGCTCCGTGGCTACCGCGGGCGTGTCCATCAGCGTGACATATTCGGGATTCTCCCCCAAAAGCGCACAGGCCGCGTGCAGCTCCTCGCGCACGCGCGCGTCGCGCTTTTCTTCATGGGCAAGGTCTGCAAGCGCCTTGCCGTAAGCAGCGGCGTCAATCATTCGCTTCGCTCCCGAGCCGGTCGATAAAGGAATCGATCAGCTCCGAATGTGCCTTTGCATCGACCTCGCGCGCCAAAACCGCCGAGGCGATGTCCGCCGCAAGGTCGGAAACGTCGTTTTTCAGCTCGTTTTCCGCGCGGCGCTTTTCCTGCGCAATCTGCTCATCGGCGCGGCGAAGCGTCTGCTGCGCCTGCGCGCGTGCGTCCGTGAGAATCTGTTCGGCGCTGCGCTCGGCGCGACGGTGCGCGTCGCTGACGATTTCGTCACTCTCGCGCTTTGCCTCGGCAAGACGGCGCTCGTAGTCCGCGCGCATCGTCTCGGCGTCGCTTTTCGCGCGCTCGGCGTCGGCATAGGCGTCGTCCACCTCTTTCTGCCGCGCGTCGATCATGCCCTTGACGGGCTTGAAGAGCAGTTTCTTCATCACGAAGTAAAGAATCAGCAGATTGCACAGCGTGAAAAGGCAAGTCCAGAAATTGACGCCGACGAAGCTCTCAAATCCGGTCAGAAAATCCAAACCGTATCGCTCCTTTCGCCTTTCACGCTCAGAATACGAACAGCAGCAGCAGCGCGATGACCAGAGAATAGATGCCCGTCGATTCCGTAATGGCGCAACCGAGAATCATATTCGTGCGCAGGCTGCCCGCCATCTCCGGCTGGCGCGCCATGGCCTCAAGCGCCTTGCCGACGGCATTGCCTTCGCCGATGGCGGGGCCGATGGCGCCGAGGCCCATGCAAAGACCCGCGCCGATTGCAATCAAACCTTTCAAAATTGCCTGTTCCATTTGTTGTTACCTCCGTATATCGTTTGTTTTTTCACAAAATTACGCTGCTTCGCCCTGCGGCGGCGGGCAGGCCGCGCCGACATAGACCATCGTCAGCATACAGAACACGAGCGCCTGAATGCAGCCGGTGAAGAGGTCGAAGTAGATGGACAAAATCGCGGGGATGCCGACCTGCAAGACGGGAATCGACGCGATGAGCTGATTGGGAATCCAGCCGAGCACGAAGCTGCTTGCCGCGGCAAGCGCGCCGTAGACGAGCGCGGTGAGCACCGACCCTCCGGCGACGTTGCCGAAATGGCGGAACGCCATGGAAATCGGCTGCGCAATCTCGCTGACAATGTTGATGGGCGTCATCACTTTCACGGGCTCGGTGAAACCCTTGAGCCAGCCGAAAAAGCCGTTATTTTTTATGTTGTGGTACCACACGAGCGCCGTGGTCATCAGCGCCCATGTCAGAGTGGTGCTCAAATCCGCCGTGGAGCTGCGCAGAAAACCCGTCAAACTTGCAAGCGAACCGAGCACGGACGAGCAGAACAGCGCCGCGATATAGGGCGCAAAGCCCGCATTGTGCTTGCCCATGGTGTCGTCGATGAGGTTGTAGACCGCCATCACGCTCTTTTCCACGAGCGCCTGCCGGCGTCCCGGGCGCTTTTGCAGATTTTTTCCCAAGCGCCAGCTTGCGATGCACAAGACCACGAGCACCAGAAACGAGGTCAGAACCGTCTGCGTAATGCTTACATTCAAGCCGAAGATAGAAAATTCCACCAAAATGCGCGGGCCGGTCACGTCGATGTTCACTTCTTCGCCTCCTTTTTCTCTCCGCCGAACGCGGCGGCAAAGAGCGAAATGCGCATGAGAATCAGCGGCAGAAGCGTCGCCAAGGGGTCAAGCGCCCAGAATTTCAGCGCGCAGAACAAAAGCCCGAACAAAACGAGCATCCGCAAAAGCGTGCCGCCGCGCGCAATCAGGCGCGTTTTTTCGGGGTTTTCCCCCTTGTGCTCGCCGCGCAGGAGCGAAAGCGCCATCGCGCAGAAATTGGCCATCGACAGCCCCGCGCCCAAAAGCGCGCCCCAGAGCGCCTTGGCGCTAAAATGCCCCGTCAGCGCGTACACGCCGAGCATCAGCCCCGTCAGCACGACCTCCGCCGCAAACACCGGCCAAAGCCGCCGAAAGGTGTCTTTCGCCGTGTCGGCGGAAAAGGGCATCAGGGACGAAAGAAGTTCTTCATTCGGATGTTCCGTCATTCGATCGTTCTCCTTTCTTCGGCGCGTCGAGCGTCTTTCCGGCCGCAAGCAGAAAGCGGAAAAAGCAGGACATACTGCACACCGCGCCGAGCGCGATGCCCAAAATCACCGCCCAGCGGCCGCAGCCCCAGCGATTGGTCATCGACCAGCCGAGCCAGACGAACAGTCCCGCAGGAAAAACAAGGCTCCAAAGCGCCTGCGTAAACAGGTCGAGCGCGCGGACAAGTCGAAACGCCTTTTTGCGCACGCGCAGCCCTCCCACCGTTAAATATTACATTATATTTTACCACGCTTTTTTCGCGCTTGCAAGGGCGCGCCGCAAAATTTCGGACGCTTCTTTCAATCTGCCCAAAAAAGGCCGCCGTGCAACCGCTCGACGAAAAAATCAAAAAATTTCAAAAAGAGGGCTTGACATTCGGAAAATTCCCTGCTATAATATGCGAGCTGTCACAAATTGAATCTGCTGCTATAGCTCAGCTGGTAGAGCGCATCCTTGGTAAGGATGAGGTCTCCGGTTCAAATCCGGATAGCAGCTCCAAAA
>CAZGOO010000021.1:0-10019 GCA_964527505.1 uncultured Oscillospiraceae bacterium
TCTGCGCCCCCTATACGATGCGCTTTACGATATGCTCGGCGCGGAGACTTATCAGAAATATCTCGAGCGGGGCAACATCGAAGTGGCGCCTCTGGCCTATATGCGCGGACGGACGCTTGACGACAGCTTCATCATCCTCGACGAAGCGCAGAACACCACCCGCGAGCAGATGAAAATGTTCCTCACGCGCCTCGGCTTCGGCTCGAAGATCGTCATCACCGGCGACGTGACGCAGATCGACCTGCCCTCGGATAAGGTCAGCGGCCTGAAAGACGCGGTGCGGATTTTAGAAAACATTCCCGACATTGCCATCTGCCGCCTGACGGCTTCCGACGTGGTGCGCCACGCGCTTGTGCAGCGCATCATCGCGGCCTACGAAGCGGGCGAAAAGCCTGCGCTTCCGAAGCAGAAAAAGGTTTACAGAAAGAAGAGCTGATATGAAACACCGTATTTTAATCCGCTATTCCGAGCGGCGGGAGAAAGACCCCGCGCTGAGCCTGTTTATCCATCGGTGCATCACAAAGGCGCTCGAGATGCAAAATGTCAACGTTCCCTGCGAAATCAACGTGCTCGTGACAAACGACAAGGGCATCCGCGCGATCAATTTCGCGGCCAGAAATATTGATAAAGAGACGGATGTGTTGTCTTTTCCGATGTTCGAGCTGACGGCGGGGCAGTTTCCCGCCGACGCGAAACATCTTTGTGACCCGCAAACGGGCCTCTTGCCTCTGGGCGACATGGCCATCTCCGTCGAGCGGGCGCGCGATCAGGCGCAGCGCTTCGGAAACACCTTGCGCCGCGAGGTGGGCTATCTGACCATCCACTCCGTTTTGCATCTGCTCGGCTACGACCACATGGACGAGGGCGAGCAAAAGCGGCAGATGCGTCTGCGCGAGGAGCTCATCGCGCAGGAATTGCAATTATTACGATAAGAGGAAAGAAAAATGATGAAAACGAAATCCGCCATGATTACCGTCGCAGGGCGGCCGAATGTGGGCAAATCCACGCTGGTCAACCACTTGGTCGGCGAAAAAATCGCCATCGTGTCGCACAAACCCCAGACCACGCGCAACCGCATCTGCGGCGTTTTGACGCGCGGGCAGACGCAGCTTGTGTTCGTGGACACCCCGGGCTATCACAAGCCGCGCACGAAGCTCGGAGACTATATGGTCGGGGTGGTGCGCGAGTCGGTCGCGTCGGTCGATGCGGTGATGCTTATCGTCGAGCCGATCGCCAACGTCGGCGCGCAGGAAGAGGCGCTTTTGCAGGATATCCGCGCCAGCGGCGCGCCCGCGATTCTGGTTATCAACAAAATCGACACCGTGCAGGACAAAGACCAGCTTCTTTCCGTCATCGCCGCCTATGCGGCAAAATACGACTTTGCCGCCGTTGTGCCCATCTCGGCGCGCTACGCGCAGGGCTTGGAGGAGTTACTCAAAGAGTGCGAGCGCTTCGCGCAGGCAGGCCCCTTCCTCTTCCCCGAGGGCGAGACGACCGACCAGCCGGAAAAGCAGGTGATTGCCGAAATTCTGCGCGAAAAGCTCCTGTGGAACCTCGATAAGGAGATCCCGCACGGCACCGCCGTGGAAATTACGCGCTTTATCGAGCGCGAGGACGAGGTCATCGAGGTCGATGCGACGATTTTTTGCGAAAAAGCGAGCCACAAGGGCATCATCATCGGCAAAAACGGCGAGATGCTCAAAAAAATCAGCACCGCCGCCCGCACGGATATGGAGCGCTTCATGGGCACGAAAATTTATCTGCAAACGTGGGTCAAGGTCAAGGAAAACTGGCGCGAGAGCGATTTTCTCATCCGCAATTTCGGCTACCGCGACTAAAGCGGCCGCAAACGGCGCATCCTAAGGAAAACATTCCGAAAGGAGCCGCCCATGAACGCGGAAGAATGCTGGAAGCTCTTTACCGAGACGGGTGCGCCGGAGGCGTATCTGCTCTATCTGAAAGCAAAGGAGCGGGCGTAGCGACGGCTGCGCCTACATAGAAGAAAAGATGTTCCGCAAGACCGACGGCATCGTGCTGCGCGAGGTAAGCTACCGCGACAGCGACAAACTGCTCACCGTTTTAACGCGCGACTACGGCCGCATCACCGTCTCCGCGCGCGGCGCAAAGCGCAGCGCCCGCTTGCAGGCGGCCTGCCAGCTTTTGACCTATTCCGACTTTACGCTTTTTGAAAAAGACGGCCGCCTGACCGTCACCGAGGCAAGCGCGCGGGAGTTTTTCCCCGAGCTTCGGGGCGATTTGGAGCGCCTTTCGCTCGGATTTTACCTTGCGCAGGTCGCGGAAGTCCTCTCGCCGGAAGATGACCCCTTCAGCCCTCTTTTGCCGCTGCTGCTCAACTGCCTGTATGCCCTTTCCAAGCTCGAGCTGCCGCAAAATGTCGTCAAGGCGGCTTTTGAACTGCGCGCGTTGTGCGCTTCGGGCTTTGAGCCGGATTTGAGCGGCTGCGCGGGCTGCGGAAAAGAAAACGCGACTTTTTTCAACATTTCGCACGGCTGCCTGCAATGCGCCGATTGCAAAGAGCCCGAGGGCATTCGGATGCCTCTGTCGGGCGCGAGCCTTGCCGCCCTGCGCTATATCGCCTCGGCAGATGCGAAACGCCTGTTCTCCTTTCGCCTGTCCGAAGCGGCGGCGCGGGAGCTTGCCGACGCTGCGGAGAGCTATCTTTTAACGCGCCTCGAGCGCGGCTTTTCCACATTGGATTATTACAAATCCCTCTTGCTTTAAGGAACGAATATGAACGAATTATACGAAAAATCCATGAAAAAATTAGAGCTCGATGCCGTTTTGCGGCAACTTGCCGACAGCGCGTCGAGCGAGGAGGGCAAAGAGCGCTGCCTTGCGCTCAAGCCTCTTTCCGACGCGGAGGACATCCGCGCGCTTCAGGCGCAGACCACGGCGGCCTGCAAGCTCATCACCCTCAAGGGCTACCCCGGCTTTCAGGGCGCGGTGCCGATCGCGGCCTCGCTCGAGCGGGCCGACCGCGGCGGCTGCCTGACCACGACGGAGCTTTTGCGCGTGGCGGGCGTTTTGCGCACGGTGCGCGCGGCCAAGAGCTACTACAACGGCGACTACGCCCAGACGCAGCTCGATGTTTATTTTCAGGAGCTTGCGCCGAACCGCTACCTTGAGGACAAAATCACCAATTCCATCCTCAGTGAGGAAGAAATTGCCGACTCCGCCAGCCCCGAGCTGAGCGACATTCGCCGCCATATGCGCCAGCAGAGCGCCAAGGTGAAAGAGTCGCTGCAAAAAATCATCACCTCCCCGAGCTACGCGAAATTTCTGCGCGAGCCGATCATCACTCTGCGCGGCGACCGCTACGTCGTGCCCGTCAAGAGCGAATATAAAAGCGAAATTCCCGGGCTTGTCCACGACATTTCCGCCACGGGCAGTACCTTTTTTGTTGAGCCGATGTCGGCGGTCAACGCGAACAACGCCCTGCGCGAGCTCTTTCTGCGCGAAAAAAAGGAAATCGAGCGCATTTTGGCGGAGCTTTCGGCAGAGGCCGCGTCGTTCCGCGAGAGCATCACCCACAGCTATGAGATGCTCGTCACGCTCGACTGCATCTTCGCCCGCGCGCGGCTGTCATTCCGCATGGACGCGATGGAGCCGAACATCCGCACGGACGGAAAACTCACGCTCAACCGCGCGCGCCACCCGCTCATCGACAAAAAAAGCGTCGTGCCGATTTCGGTGCGCTTGGGAAGCGACTTTGACACGCTCATTATCACGGGCCCGAATACCGGCGGCAAGACCGTCACGCTCAAGACAATCGGCCTTCTGACCCTCATGGCCGAGTGCGGCCTGCACATCCCCGCCGATTCCGGAAGCGAAATTGCGATTTTCGAGCGCATTTTGGCGGATATCGGCGATGAGCAGTCCATCGAGCAGTCGCTCTCCACCTTCTCCTCGCACATGAAAAACATCGTCGAGATTGTCCGCGACTGCGACCGCGAGACGCTCATCCTCTTCGATGAGCTCGGCGCGGGCACCGACCCCGCCGAGGGCGCGGCTTTGGCCACGGCGCTCATCGAATTCTGCCGCCAATGCGGCAGCCGCGTGGCCGCCACGACGCACTACGCGGAGCTTAAACTCTATGCCATGCGCACCGAGGGCGTGATGAACGCCTCCTGCGAATTTGACGTGGAGACGCTGCGCCCGACTTATCGGCTGCTCATCGGCATCCCCGGAAAATCCAACGCCTTTGCCATCTCGCGCAGGCTCGGATTGGAAGAACTTATCATCGAAAAGGCGAAAAATCTCGTCAACGAAAACGACCGCAACTTTGAAGATGTGCTCAATCAGCTCGAGCAGCAGCGCCAGCAGATGGAAGCGGCCAAGCGCGAGGCCGAGCAGCTCCGTCTGCAAACCGAGCAGGTCAAGGCGCAGTCGGAGGAATACTTGGAGCAGATTCGCCGCGAGCGCGAAAAGGCGATGAAAACCGCCCGCGCCGAGGCGCAGGCACTCATCGATCAGGCGCGGCGCGTCTCGAGCGAGGTTTCCGACGAAATGAAGCAGCTTCGCAAGCAGCTTCGCGACACGGCCGATGTGCAGGCGTCGAATGAGCAGCAGGCGGCCCTGCGCAAAAAGCTCAACGACGCCGAAGCGTCGCTTCTCGGCACGCAGCAGGCGCTGCCCGAGCGTCCGCAGCCGACGCGTCCCGTCCGCGCGGGCGATACGGTGGAGCTTCTGCGCTTCGGCACGCGCGCAAGCGTGATTTCCGTCAACAAAGACGGCTCGTATCTGCTTCAGGCGGGCATTATGAAAGTGACGGCGAGCCCCGAGGAGGTCTGCCTCATCGAAGAGACGGCGCAGCAGACGAAAAAAATCATCGAGCGCAGCCGTCGCGCCTTTAAGAACGAAGCCACCAGCTCCGAAATCGACCTGCGCGGCATGAGCGCGGACGAAGCCGTGGCGACCCTTTCGGTGTTCCTCGACACGGCGATGCTTGCAAACCTCTCGTCCGTGCGCATCATCCACGGCAAGGGCACGGGTGTTTTGCGCAAGGCCGTGCAGGAAGAGCTGCGGCACAACCGCGCGGTCAAATCGTTCCGCCTCGGCGTTTACGGCGAGGGCGAGGACGGCGTGACCATCGCCGAGATGCGGTGATTTTCGCGAAAACGGTTGACAAATCGCATAAAGTTGCGTATAGTAAAAGGTGACATAATCGCCGACGGCGAAAAAGGAGTGGAGTTCGTGTATACACAGAAAGTAACGGTTCGATGCGCTTCCGGGCTGGCGAACCGTCAGGTGACGTATTTTATTCAGCGCGCCAATGAATTTCGCAGCAGCATTTGGGTGGAATCCGGCGAGCGGAGGATCAATGCCAAGAGTATGCTCGGCGTGATTTCTCTGGGCGTTCCCTGCGGCGCGGAGATCTCGCTTCTTGCCGAAGGGCCCGACGCGGAGGCCGCCGTCAAGGCGCTTGCCGAGATGCTGCAAAAGGATATCCTCTGACCCTGAGTCGATTCCGGCTGCCCCGAACGCCCGCCGTTTGGGGCAGCTTTTCTAAAAGGAGGCGGTGCAATTGACGCGTGAGGAGCTGCGTCTGGCGGCAAATTCTCTGCCGTATGAGCCGGGCGTGTATCTGATGAAGGACGAAAACGACACGGTCATCTATGTCGGAAAAGCGAAAAAGCTCAAAAACCGTGTCAGCCAGTATTTTCAGGACACCGCCTCGCACAACGCGAAAACCAAGCGCATGGTCAGCCGCGTCGATCATTTTGAAACGATCGCCGCCGAGACGGAGTTTGAAGCGCTCGTGCTCGAGTGCTCGCTCATCAAGCGCTACCGCCCGAAATATAACATCCTGCTCAAAGACGACAAGGGCTATCCCTTCGTGCGCGTCGATCTACGGCAGGATTACCCGAAAATGACGCTCGCGCCGAAGCTCGTAGACGACGGCGCGCGCTATTTTGGCCCCTTCGGAAGCCGCGGCGCGACGCAGCGCATCCTCGATACCGTAACGCGCGCTTTCGCGCTGGCCTCCTGCGCAAAGCAGTTTCCGCGCGACATCGGCAAAGCCCGCCCGTGCCTGAACTATCAGCTCGGCAACTGCGCCGGCTGGTGCCGGGGCGTTCCCGACGAAAAAGAGTACCGCGCGCGCATGGAGCAGGCCGTGATGCTGCTCGACGGCAAGCAGAAGCCGCTCATCGACGCTCTGCGCGCGGAAATGGAAGCGGCGGCGGAAAACCTCGAATTTGAGCGCGCGGCCAAGCTGCGCGATCGGCTCAAAGCGGTGCAGATGCTCTCGCAGCGCCAGCTCGTCACGGCTGCCGCGACCGATACCGACGTGCTCGGCTGGGAACTGACGGAGGCGAAGGCGTGTTTCGCGGTTTTGCACTATCGAAGCGGCGATTTGATCGACAAGGAATATACGCTCCTGCCCCGCCCGGAGGAGCCGGAGGAGGCGTTTTCCTCCTTGGTGCGGCAGTATTACCTCGATAAAGAGACCGTGCCGAAGCACATTCTGCTCGCGCAGCGCGTGGAGGACGCGGCGCTCATGGAGAAAATGCTCTCCGAGCGCTTTGGCAGGCGCGTGTATCTGCGCGTGCCGCAGCGCGGCGCGGCGAAGCGGATGCTGCTTCTGGCGCAGAAAAACGCCCGCGAGGAGGCGCGCCGCGCCACCGACGCCGACGAGCGGCGCAATGGGACGCTGCGGCTGTTGCAGTCGATGCTGGGGCTGGAAAAGCTCCCCGCGCGGCTGGAATCTTACGACATTTCCAACACCGCCGGCACGGACATCGTGGCGTCTATGGTCGTTTTCTGCGACGGAAAGCCGAAAAAGAGCGATTACAAGCGCTTTAAGCTGGAAAATATGGACGATCAGGACGACTACGGCGCCATGCGCCAAGTGCTTCTGCGGCGCTTTTGCCATTATCTTGACGGCGACGCGGGCTTCGACACCCCGCCGGACGTGCTGCTCATCGACGGTGGCGCGGTGCACGCCGAGACGGTGCGCGCCGCACTTGCCGACATCGGACTGGAATTTCCGATTTTCGGCATGGTCAAAGACGACCGCCACCGCACCCGCGCGCTCGTCACCCCGCAGGGGCGCGAGATCGGTATTCAGGCGCAGCCGTCGGTCTTTGCGCTCATCGGGCGCATTCAGGAAGAGACGCACCGCTTCGCCATTACTTATCATCGCACGCTGCGCAGCCGCCGCGTGACGGGCTCGAAGCTGGACGAAATCGACGGCATCGGCGAAAAGCGCCGTCTGCTTCTTTTGAAGCACTTCGGCTCCGTGCAGGCCGTCGCGCAGGCGGATTTGGAAGCGCTGGGGCATCTTCTGCCGAAGCCCGCCGCGCAGGCAGTGTATGCGCATTTTCACCCGAAGGAGGAAGAAGTATGAGAGTCATCACCGGAAGCGCGCGCGGCGTGAACCTCAAAGCGCCCGAGGGCCTTGCCACGCGCCCGACGGCCGACCGCGTGAAGCAGGCGATGTTCAACATCATCCAGTATGAGATCTGCGGAGACGTGCTCGACCTCTTTGCGGGCTCCGGCCAGCTCGGCATCGAGGCGCTCAGCCGCGGCGCGCAGCGGGCGGTGTTCGTCGATGCGCGGGCAGACGCCGTGGCCGTGATTCGGGAAAATCTTACCCGCACGAAGCTCTCCGAGCGCGCCGAGGTCGTGCGCGGAGATTTTGACGCGTACCTCACGCGCTGCCGCAGAAGATTCCAACTCATCTTCCTCGACCCGCCCTACGCGGAAAAATCTCTGGAAAATGCAATAAATCGCCTCGCGGAAATTGACATTTTGGCGGAAAGTGGTATAATTATCACGGAGCGCCCCGCCGACAAGCCCCTTGCGGGCGATTTTCCCGGCCTGACGCGCTCGCAGGACTACCGCTACGGCAAAACCGCCGTAACTCTGTTTCGGAAGGAAAGCCGAATATGAAAACAGCCGTTTACCCCGGCAGCTTCGACCCCGTGACCAAGGGGCACCTGAACATCATCGAGCGCGCGGCGAAGCTCTTTGACCGCGTGATTGTCTGCGTAATGGTCAATGCGGACAAATCGCCCCTGTTTTCCCTCGAGCAGCGCAAAGAGCACCTGCGGCGCGTGACGGCGCATCTGGACAATGTGACCGTGGACGCATACGACGGCCTGCTTGCCGAATATGCGCAGAAGCACGGCTGCTGCACCGTCATCAAGGGTCTGCGCGCAGGCTCGGACTTTGAAAAAGAATTTCAGATGGCGATGATCAACCGCAAGCTCAACCCGCAGCTCGATTCGCTCTTTCTGACGGCGGAGCACCAGTATATGTACCTCAGCTCGAGCATCGTCAAGGAGCTGGCGCACTACGGCGCGCCGCTGGAGGATTTCCTCCCGCCCGAAATTCTTGCGGATTTCGAGCGCAGCATTCAAAAAGAAACAACAGCAAACCATTAAGGAGGCAGAAAGATATGAACGAACACAGCATCGACGAACTCATCGGCGCATTGTATGAGATGGTTCAGGACGCACGCGGCGTCCCGTTCAGCTCGGATAAGTGTGCAATCGACCGCAATCAGGCACTGGATATGCTCGACGAGCTGAGCAACCGTCTGCCCGGCGAGTTGAAGCAGGCAAAGACCATCATGGAATCGCGCACGGAACTCATCAACTCCGCCAAGCGCGAAGCGGAGAACATTCTCAAAAACGCGCAGTCGCAGGCGCGCACGCTGGTCAGTCAGGATGCGATCTATCAGGAAGCCCGCGCGCAGGCCAACGAAATGGTGCGCGTGGCGCAGGAGAAGATCAAGGGGCTGCGTCAGGCGACGAACGACTATGTGGATGATTCCCTGCGCACCACCGAAGAGGCCGTCGCCGAGGCGCTGGCGAAGATTCGCGATTCGCGCTCGAAGTTCCGCGCGCTGACCGCGCCGCAGCAGCCGCAGCAGAAAGCCAATCCCTCAGCCATTATCGAGGATGTGTAAGAAACAGACAGGTCGATTCCTCGGGATTGACCTGTCTTGCTTTTTCGGGAGGAAGAAGTATGGACGAACGCAAAACCTATGAATTCTGGCTCGCCGCCGCGCCCTTGCGCGAGGCCGAGCGCGAACAGATGCGCGCCATGGACGCGCAGAGCGTCAAAGGCGCCTTCGGCGCCGAGCTGCAATTCGGCACGGCGGGCATCCGCGGCATCATGGAGCCGGGGCCGAACCGCATGAACGAATTTACCGTCCGCCGCACGGCGCAGGGGCTTGCCGCGTGGCTCGCGCAGACCGATCTGCCCAAGCGCTGCGCCATCGCCTACGATTCACGGCACAATTCCCGCCGCTTCGCCGAAATCTGCGCCGAGGCACTGGCCGAGCGCGACATTCCTGTTGCCCTCTATCACGAGCTTGCGCCCACGCCGATGCTGTCGTTTGCCGTGCGAAAGCTCGGCTGCGGCTGCGGCATCGTCGTTTCGGCCAGTCACAACGACGGCCGCTACAACGGCATCAAGTGCTACGGCCCCGACGGCTGCCAGATGACGGACGAACCCGCCGCCGTCGTTTATGAGCGCATCTGCCAGACGCCTTATTTTGTTCCCGCGCAGAAATCGTTCGACGAGCTGTTCGCGCAGGGAAAAATCGAGTATATTTCGCAGGAAATCTGGCAGGAATATTACGAAGCGGTGCTTTCGCAGCGCGTGAGAAACGAACCTGCCGATGTGCGCATTCTCTACACGCCCCTTTGCGGCACGGGCAACAGGCCCGTGCGCGAGGTTTTGCAAAGAATCGGCGCTACGGTCGAGGTCGTTTCCGTGCAGGAGCAGCCCGACGGCGATTTTAAGACCTGCGAATATCCCAACCCCGAGACGGACGCGGCGCTTGCCGAGAGCTACAAACTCGCGAAAAAAAGCCATCCCGACCTCATTCTCGGCACCGACCCCGACTGCGACCGCGCCGCCGTCGCCGTGGAGGAAAAGGGCGAATTTGTCAAGCTCACGGGAAATGAGCTGGGATGTTTGCTCCTCGACGACATTCTCGGAACGCTTTTCTGCGAGGGCAGACTGCCGAAAGACCCCGTCGCGGT
>CAZGOO010000022.1:0-9797 GCA_964527505.1 uncultured Oscillospiraceae bacterium
GCGACAGCCTCACAAGCGACATTCTCGGCGGCAAAAACGCGGGCATCGCCACCTGCTGGTTCAATCCCGCGAAGAAGCCCGCGCGCGCGGACATCCGCCCGGATTTTGAGATTTGCGCGCTTGCGGGGCTGAAAGCGTTCCTCTGAAATCGCGAAACCGCAATGCCGCCGCATATTTGCGCGCTTTGCCCGCCAAATCGGGAGAATACGGCTTTACAAACGCGCAAAAATGTGCTACAATGGCTCTGTATGAATTTGCCTTCGAGTTTTTTCTACATATTGCATATACTCCTACCATGAGAGGGTATGAAATGAAACAATATCTGATTCGCGGCGGCGCGCCTTTGAAGGGCAGCGTCTCGATCAGCGGCGCGAAAAACGCCGCAGTCGCCATCCTGCCCGCTGCGCTGCTGATTCCCGGCACCTGCCGCATTGAAAACGTTCCCGATATCTCCGATGTTCGCCTGCTGCTCGAAATTTTAGACAGCATGGGCGCAAAAATCCGTCGTCTCAGCCCGAATACGCTCGAAATCAACTGCGAAAACGCACGCGATACCGAGGCATCCGACCGACTCGTGCGGCGCATTCGCGCGTCGTACTATTTCATCGGCGCGCAGCTCGGCCGCTTCGGCCATGCCCGCGTGGCGCTGCCCGGCGGCTGCAACTTCGGTCTGCGCCCCATCGATCAGCACATCAAGGGCTTTGAGGCCATCGGTGCAAAAGTCGATCTCATCGGCGGCTACGTCTGCGCGCAGGCGCCCGAGACGGGTCTTCGCGGCGCGCGGGTCAATCTTGACGTTGTCTCCGTCGGCGCGACGATGAACATCATGATCGGCGCCGTCTGCGCCGAGGGCACCACCGTCATCGAAAACGCCGCCAAAGAGCCGCACATCGTTGACCTTGCCAACTTCCTCAACGCCATGGGCGCCAACATCTCCGGCGCGGGCACGGACGTGATAAAAATCCGCGGCAACGCGCATCTGCGCGGCGGAAGCTACACCATCATCCCCGACCAGATCGAAGCCGGCACCTATATGGCGGCGGTCGCGGCGACCGGCGGCGATGTGCTCATCCGCAACATCATCCCCAAGCACATGGACTGCATCTGCGCCAAGCTGCGCGAGATGGGTCTGCAAATCACGGAATACGACGACGCGCTGCGCGTGCGCCGCGTCGCGCCGCTTCGCAAAGCGAGCGTCAAGACCGCCCCCTACCCGGGCTTTCCGACCGATATGCAGCCGCAGATTGCCGTGTGCATGGCGCTCGCGTCGGGCGTGAGCGTGATTACCGAGAGCATCTACGACACCCGCTTCGGCTACTGCGCGGAGCTTAATCGCATGGGCGCAACCATTAAAGTAAACGGCAAATTAGCCGTCATCACGGGCGTCGAGCGGCTGCACGGCGCCACCGTGCGCGCGTGCGACCTGCGCGCGGGCGCGGCCATGGTCATCGCGGCTCTGGCCGCCGAGGGCGACACCACCGTGGAGGACATCGAATATATCGAGCGCGGCTACGAAGACTTCATCGGCAAGCTGCGCGCGCTTGGCGCAGACATTCGCCGCGTGGAAAAGCCCGAGCCCGCCGCCACCGTCGCGGGCTGATCCGGCGGCAGTTTTAACCGCATCTTCCGGCCGCCGACACCCCCGTCGGCGGCCGATTTTGGAATTTCGACCGTAAGGAGCCGATAAAATGAAGCAAAGCGTTCTTTTGTTTGACCTCGACGGCACGCTGACCGACCCGAAAGTGGGCATTTGCAGCGCGGTGCGCCATGCGCTGACCCGCCTCGGCGCAGATGCGCCGCCCATCGACGAACTGACCGATTTTATCGGCCCGCCGCTGCACGACCAGTTCCCCGCACGCTTCGGCTTCGATGCGCAGCGCACGCAAGAAGCGGTTGACGCCTTTCGCGAATACTACGACGCGCGCGGCTGGGCGGAAAACATCCCCTATGACGGCATCGCCGCGCTTCTGCGCGATTTGCGCGCGGGCGGAAAGCGCCTCTTCGTTGCCACCTCGAAGCCGGAGGACTTGGCCGTGCGCATTTTGGAGCATTTCGGCCTCGCGCCCTGTTTTGAGGACATTTGCGGCGCGCCGAAAGACGACGTAGCCGCCTGCGCAAAAGCCGCCGTGATTCGCGACACGCTGCGCAGGGGAAATCTTCACGACCTTTCCGACATCGTGATGATCGGCGACCGCCGCCACGATGTGCTCGGCGCGCACGAAGTGGGCATCCCTGCCGTGGGCGTGCTCTACGGCTACGGCAGCCGCGAAGAGCTTCTCGGCGCGGGCGCGGACGCGCTGGCCGCAGATCTTCCCGCGCTGCGCGCGCTGCTGCTCGAAGGTATCTGAAAAATCCGTCGTTTTCCACAAACGACACCCCTGCAAAATTGTGACTATTTACAATTCTACACGAGAATCATTGACTTTTTTCAAAAAAAGCCTATCATAAAAGCGGTGGGGTCTGCCCTGCCGTATGCTTGCTTACCGTAAGGAGATTATCCAAAATGATACGTTCCATCGATTCGCTGCGCGAAGCCGCAGTCGCGCAGGGCACGCGCCTTTTGTCCGTTGCCTGCGCGCAGGACGCGCACGTGCTTCTGGCTGCGGAAGATGCGCGCCGTCTGGGCATCGCGGGCGCGATTCTGGTCGGCGACGAAGCGCAGATTCGCGCCATTGCCGCCGAGCACGGCATTGACCTTGCCAACTACCGCGTCATCCACGAAGCGGACAAGGTCGAAGCCTGCCGCATTGCCGTGCGCCTCGTGCGCGACGGCGAAGCCGATGCCGTGATGAAAGGCATCGTCGATACCTCCGTCATTCTCAAGGCCGTGCTCGATAAGGAGATCGGCCTGCGCGACTCGAAGGTTTTGTCCCATGTCGCGCTCTTTGAAGTGCCGGGCTTTGACCGGTTGCTGCTTCTGACCGACGCGGCGATGAACATCGCCCCCGATGCCGAGGCAAAGAAAGAGATCGTGCGCAACGCCGTCAAGGTCGCGCACGCCATCGGCAACGAAAATCCCGTCGTCGCCTGCCTGTGCGCCGTGGAAAAGGTCAACCCCAAAATGCCCGCCACGCTCGACGCGGCCGCGCTGGTCGAAGCCGCGCAAAACGGCGAGATCTCCGGCTGCACCGTCGTCGGCCCGCTCGCGCTGGACAACGCCGTGAGCGTCGAGGCCGCGCGCCACAAGGGCATCGCCGACCCGAACGCCGGCAAGGCGGACGTTCTGCTCGTTCCGAACATCGAAACGGGCAACGTGTTCTACAAGTCGCTCGTCTTCCTTGCGCACGCGAAAAACGCCGGCCTCATCGTCGGCGCGAAGGCGCCCGTGATCGTCACCTCCCGTGCCGACAGCGAGCAGACCAAGCTCAATTCCATCGCGCTGGCGCTTGCGCTGGCCGCAAAGAAAGGATAAGCGAATGTCCAAAGATTATAAAATCCTTGCCATGAACTTCGGCTCCACCTCCACCAAAATCGCCGTCTACGAAGGCGAGACGATGCTCCTTGAGCACGCGTTCCGCCACTCCCCCGAGGAGATGAAGGGCGTGAGCACCATGGAGGAAAACGCCGCCATGCGCAAGCCCCTGATGCTGCAATATCTGCGCGAAAACGGCCACGCGCTCGAGAGCTTCGACGCCGTCGTCGGCCGCGGCGGTCTGGTGCGCCCCATTCCCGGCGGCACCTACGCCGTCAACGAAGCGATGCTCGACGATTTGCGCAACTGCCGCTACGGCACGCACGTCTGCAACCTCGGCGGCATCCTTGCCTCCGAAATTGCCGCCGAAATCGGCAAGCCCGCTTACATCGTTGACCCGCCCGTGGTCGATGAAATGCCCGAAATCGCGCATCTGTCGGGTCATCCCGACTTTCCGCGCCGCTCGGTGTTCCATGCGCTCAACCAGAAAGCCATCGCCAAGCGCTATGCCGACGACATCGGCAAACCCTACGCTTCGCTCAACCTCATTGTTGCCCACATGGGCGGCGGCGCCACGGTCGGCGCGCACAAAGGCGGCAAGGTCGTCGATGTGAACAACGGCCTCGAGGGCGACGGCCCGTACACCGCAGAGCGTCCGGGCAGCCTGCCCGTTTTGCAGGTGCTCCGCGCGGCCTTTGACCACCGCTACGGCGACGATTTTGAAACCCAGCGCCGCTTCTACATGGCCAAATGCGGCCTGATGGGCTACGCCGGAACGAACGACGGCCGCGTCATCGGCGCGCGCATCGCCGAGGGCGACAAGCAGGCCGAGCTCGCCTATCGCGGCATGGCCTATCAGATTTCCAAAGAAATCGGCGCTCTGAGCGTCGTGCTCGGCGGAAAAGTCGATGCGATTCTGCTCACGGGCGGCCTTGCTTACGACAAGCAGCTTATGAGTTGGATCGAAGAGCAGGTAAACTTCATCGCGCCCGTGCGCGTCTACCCCGGCGAGGACGAAATGCTCGCGCTGACCATGGGCGCGCTGCGCGTTCTGCGCGGGCAGGAAGAGGTTTTGGAGTACCGCGTATGAGGCGGCTTCAAATCGTCACCGGCCACTACGGCACGGGGAAAACCGAATACGCGGTGAATCTGGCTTTGTCGATGGCCGGAGCGGACAAAAAAATCGCGCTTGCGGACCTTGACATCGTCAACCCCTATTTCCGCTCCTATGAGCAGGCCGAGCGCCTGCGCGCGGCGGGCATTCGGGTGATTGTCAGCTCCTGCGGCGGCGCGGTGGATATGCCCGCAATCGACCCGGCGGTCTTGTCCCTGTTTCAGGACAGAAGCTGGTCGGGCGTTATCGACATCGGCGGCGACCCCGTCGGCGCGCACGTTCTGGCGCGTTTCGTCGATCAGCTCCACGCGGAGGACTTCGACCTTTTATTCGTGGTCAACGCCAACCGCCCCGAGACGCACGACCTCGAAGGCGCGAAGCTCTATCTGGAGGCCATCGAAATCGCCTGCGGGCAAAAGGTAACGGGTCTGGTCAACAATACCCACCTGTGCGCGCAGACCACCGCCGAAGAAATCCTCAAAGGCGCGCGCCTTGCGCGCGAATTGTCGCAGGCAACGAATCTTCCGATTGTTCACCACGCGGTGCAGCGGAAATTTGTGCCGGAAGTACGCGATCAGTTGGCAGAACCGATTTTGCCGATTGACATATACATGAAAAAACCGTGGGAAATCACAATGGAGGAGGATACCTAATATGGCAGGAAAAGTGTCGTTCCGTCAGGATCGGTGTAAGGGCTGCGAGCTGTGTATGACCGTTTGCCCGAAAAACATCATCGTAATGGACGAAACAACCACAAACCGCAAGGGCTATCATCCCGCAACCGTTCGCGAAGAAGACATGGACAAGTGTGTCGGCTGCGCGAGCTGCGCGAAGATCTGCCCCGATTCCATCATCACCGTGGAACGGCTGTAAGGAGGAAACTATGGAGAAAGAACTCTGGAAAGGCAACGAGGCTGTCGCCGAAGCTGCCATTCGGGCCGGCTGTAAGTATTTCTTCGGCTACCCGATCACCCCGCAAAACGAGATCCCCGAATATCTGTCGCTGCATCTGCCGAAAGTCGGCGGTTGCTTCCTTCAGGCTGAGTCCGAGGTTGCGGCGATCAACATGGTCTATGGCGCGGCCGGCTGCGGCAAGCGCGTGATGACCTCCTCCTCTTCGCCCGGAATTTCCCTCAAGCAGGAAGGCATCACCTACCTGTGCGGCGCGGAGCTTCCCTGCGTCATCGTCAACATGATGCGCGGCGGCCCGGGCCTCGGCACCATCCAGCCGGCACAGGGCGACTACTATCAGGCCACCCGCGGCGGCGGCAACGGCGACTACCGTCACCTTGTCTACGCTCCGGCCACCATTCAGGAGGCTGCGGACTATGTGCGCATGGCCTTTGACGTTGCCGATATCTATCGCAACCCCGTCATGGTGCTTGCCGACGGCATGATCGGCCAGATGATGGAAGCCATCGAATGGCACGACGTTCCCAAGCGCGAGCTGCCCGAAAAGCCGTGGGCCACCACCGGCACGAAGGGCGAGCGTCAGCCGAATGTAATCAACTCCCTCTATATCGACCCGAACGTCTGCGAGGAGCACAACATCCGCCTTGCCGCGAAGTATAAGGCAATGGAAGAAAACGAGACGCGCTGGGAAGAAACCGACATTGAGGACTGCGAAGTTCTCTTCGTGGCCTACGGCACGCCCTCGCGTATCGCAAAGGCCGCCATCCGCCAGCTCGCCAAAGAGGGCATCCGCGCGGGTCTGTTCCGCCCGATCACCCTCTGGCCGTTCCCCGGCAAGGCGCTCAAGGCCGCAGCAACGCAGCCGAAGTGCAAGGTCGTTGTGGATGTGGAGCTGAGCATGGGTCAGATGATCGACGATGTGAAGATCGCGCTCGAGGGCACCCGCCCCGTCACGTTCATCGGCAAGGCCGGCGGCGTAGTTCCCACGCCCGCCGAGGTCGCTGCGGCGGCAAAACAGGCTTTGGGGAGGTAAGGAAAAATGGCAATTGTTTATCAGAAATCCAAGGGCTTGACGGATGCCGAGCTGCATTACTGCCCCGGCTGCACCCACGGCATCGTCCATAAGCTCGTTGCCGAGACGCTCGATGAAATGGGCGTGCTCGGTCAGACCGTCGGCGTAGCCCCCGTCGGCTGCTCCGTCTTTGCGTACAACTACTTCAACTGCGATATGCACGAAGCCGCCCACGGCAGAGCCCCCGCCGTTGCCACCGGCATTCGCCGCGTGTCCGAGCCCGGCACCATCGTCTTTACCTATCAGGGCGACGGCGACCTTGCCGCCATCGGCACCGCAGAAGTCATCCACGCCGCCATGCGCGGTGAGAAGATCACCACCATCTTCATCAACAACGCCATTTACGGCATGACCGGCGGCCAGATGGCCCCGACCACCCTCGTCGGCCAGAAGGCGACCACCGCGCCGCTCGGCCGTCAGGCCGACCACTACGGCAAGCCCATCCGGATGTGCGAAATCATCAGCACGCTCGAAGGCTGCGCCTATGCAGAGCGCGTGTGCGTCACCGACGTTCCCAACCTCAACAAGGCCAAGAAGGCCATCCAGAAGGCGTTCAGGCTTCAGCAGGAGGGTGCGGGCTTCACGTTCGTGGAAGTGCTCGCCTGCTGCCCGACCAACTGGGGCAAGACCCCCGTTGCCGCCGTCGAATGGCTCAAGGAGAACATGATCCCCTACTACCCGCTCGGCGTGTACAAGGACATTACTGCGGAGGAGAAGTAACATGACAAACGAAATTACCATCTCCGGCTTTGGCGGTCAGGGCGTTATGGCCATCGGCAAGACGCTGTGCGAAGCGGGCATGAAAGAGGGCAAGAACGTCTCTTGGCTTCCCTCCTACGGCCCGGAAATGCGCGGCGGCACGGCCAACTGCTGCGTCGTCCTCTCCGAAGATCCCATCGTCAGCCCCATCGTCCTTGAGCCGACGGAGCTGATTGCGATGAACCTGCCCTCGCTTCTGAAATTCGAGCCGACCGTCGTGAAAGACGGCACCGTCTTTGTTAACAGCTCCATCATCTCCGACAAGGTGCAGCGTACGGACGTGCGCGCCATCTATGTTCCCTGCCTTGAGATCGCGCAGGAGCTCGGTAACCTCAAAGTTGCCAACATGGTCATGCTCGGCGCCTACATTGAGGCCATGAAGAACCTCGGCACCGACACCATCAAGGAAATGCTCGTGCATATGTTCACCGGCCCGAAGGCCAAGCTCGTTGACCTCAACATCGAGGCTCTCAAGCGCGGCGCCGCCTGCGTCAAGTAAGAAAACCAACGCATCCCTCCCCTGCCCGCGCGGGAGAGGGATGCAAACATCATCATAAAGGAGTATTCCCATGCTCGATCTCGAAATTAAAATCACAAAAACCACAAATCCCAAGAAAAAGCCCGAATCGGAAGCCAATCTGGGCTTCGGCAAGGTCTTTACCGACCATATGTTCATCGTCGAATACACCGTCGGCACCGGCTGGCACGATGCGCGCATCGTCCCCTACGGCCCGCTGGCCATCGACCCCGCTTCCCCCGTGCTGCATTACAGTCAGGAGATCTTCGAGGGTCTGAAGGTGTATCGCCGCAAGGACGGCGGCATCCAGATGTTCCGCCCGACGGAAAACGCCATGCGCATGAACCGCAGCGCGGAGCGCCTGTGTATGCCCACGCTCGACCCCGAGTTCCAAGTGAAAGCCATGCGCACCCTCGTCGAAATCGACAAGGATTGGATCCCCTCCTCCGAGGGCACTTCCCTGTACCTGCGCCCGATGATGATCGCCGACGGCGCGGAGCTGGGTGTCCATCCTGCCAAGAAGTTCCTCTATATCATCATCTGCGCTCCCTCCGGCTCCTACTATAAGAACGGTATGCAGCCCATCCGCATCCACATCGAAGACCGCTACGTCCGTGCCGTCAAGGGCGGCACCGGCGCTGCCAAGACCGGCGGCAACTACGCCGCTTCCCTCAAGGCGACCTTCGACGCCGCCGAGCAGGGCTTCGATCAGGTTCTCTGGCTCGACGGCCGCGAGAACAAGTATGTGGAAGAAGTCGGCGCGATGAACATGATGTTCGTCATGGACGGCAAGATCGTCACCGCTCCGCTCGAGGGCAACATCCTCGCCGGCATCACCCGCAAGAGCATTCTCCAGCTCGCGCAGGACAAGGGCTATGTTACCGAGGAGCGCCGCATCAGCGTCGCAGAGCTCTTTGAAGCCTATGAGCGCGGCGCGCTGACCGAAGCGTTCGGCACCGGCACGGCCGCCGTCATCTCCCCCGTCGGCGAGCTGGAATATCAGGGCAAGTCGATGGTGCTCAACGACCGCAAGATCGGCAAAGTCTCGCAGGAAATGTACGACACGCTCGTCGGCATTCAGCGCGGCGATCTGCCCGACACCCACGACTGGACGCTCGCGCTCTAAGAAGCACTTCCCCGCCCCGCAGCGGGCTTTGAAAAACGAATCAGCGGGTATTCGGCCTTTGCCGAGTACCCGCTGCTTTTTTAGAAAATCATTCGCCCGCGACGATTTTCGCCGTGGCGCTTGCGCCGATGCGGCTCGCGCCGGCGTCCAACATCGCCTTTGCGTCGGCATAGCTGCGGATGCCGCCGGAGGCTTTCACGCCCATGTCCTTGCCGACCGCTTCGCGCATGAGGCGCACATCCTCGACCGTCGCGCCGCCCGTGGAGAAGCCCGTAGAGGTTTTCACGAAGTCCGCGCCCGCCGCTTTCGCCACGGCGCAGGCGCGCACTTTTTCCTCGTCGGTGAGTAAACACGTTTCCAGAATCACCTTGACGGCGGCGCGACCCTTGACGGCCGCCACCACGCCCGCGATGTCGCGCTGCACCAGCGCCCACTGCCCGGATTTGACCGCGCCGATGTTGAGCACCATGTCCACCTCGCGCGCGCCGCGCAGCACCGCGTCGGCAGCCTCAAAGGCTTTGACTGCCGGCGTGTTTGCGCCGAGGGGGAAGCCGATGACGCAGCAGGGCGTAACGGGGGTGTTTTCCAGAAGCTGCGCGACAAGCTCGATGTAGCAGGGGTTGACGCACACGCTCGCCGCGCCGTAGCGCACCGCTTCCTCGCAGACGGCTTGAATATCCGCGCGCGTGGCCTGCGGCTTGAGCAGGGTGTGGTCGATGGTCGCGGCGATGCCCGCGCGCGGCGCCGCCGGCGCCGTCATTTCTTCCACGATTTTCTGAATGTCCATATAATTTTAGTCCTTTCCGGTTGATTTTTTGTCTCCTCGAAGCTCAATAATGCGGTCGCGCAGGACGGCGGCGTATTCGTACTCCATCATCTTCGCGG
>CAZGOO010000023.1:0-9001 GCA_964527505.1 uncultured Oscillospiraceae bacterium
ACGCGCCCGCCGAGGCAGGCGGCGATTTCCTCGAACATTTCCGTGCGCGTGGAGTGCATTCTGTCCTGCTCGGGGAAGCTGAGCGTCAGACCCAGCGCGCTTCCGCGCGGGACGATGGTGATGTTGCGCACGGGATCCTGCGTGGGCAGATGGTGCATGACGACCGCGTGGCCCGCTTCGTGGAAAGCCGTGATGCGCAAGTCGCGCTCGATCTGCGCGCGGCTGCGCTTTTCCGGGCCCGCGACGACTTTCAAAATCGAATCTTCGACGGTTTTCATTCGGATGACCGTCTCTTTGCGGCGGACGGCCAGAAGCGCCGCCTCGTTGAGAAGATTTTCCAGATCTGCGCCCGTGAAGCCCGCAGTGGCGTGGGCGAGCACGGCAAGATCCACATCTTCGGCAAGGCGCTTTCCCTGCGCGTGAACGCGCAAAATCGCCTCTCTGCCCTTGGCATCGGGCATTCCCACATAGATGCGGCGGTCGAAGCGCCCCGGGCGCAGAAGCGCGGGGTCGAGCACGTCTGCGCGGTTCGTCGCGGCCATGACGATTACGCCGTCGTTGGGCGTGAAGCCGTCCATCTCCACAAGGAGCTGGTTGAGCGTCTGCTCGCGCTCGTCGTTTCCGCCGCCGAGCCCCGCGCCGCGGCGACGGCCGACGGCATCGATCTCGTCGATAAAGACGATGGCGGGCGCAACGCGCTTGGCCTGCTCAAAAAGGTCGCGCACGCGGCTCGCGCCCACGCCGACATAGAGCTCCAAAAAGTCCGAGCCGGAGATGGAGAGGAACTGCACCTGCGCCTCGCCCGCGACGGCCTTGGCAAGGAGCGTTTTGCCCGTGCCCGGAGGGCCGGAGAGCAGCACGCCGCGCGGAATTTTCGCGCCGATTTCGCGGTATTTTTGCGGGTCGCGGAGAAAATCGACAATTTCCTCCAGTTCCGCTTTTTCCTCTTCCGCGCCCGCCACGTCGGAGAAGCGGTAGCGCTTTGCGCCCGTGCCGACGCGGATGTTTGCGCGGCTGAAGCGCGTCATGTTGCTCCCGCCGCCGCCCGCGCGCGAGAGCATCACATACATCAAAACAAGCACAAGAAGCAGCAGCAGCGCGTAAGGCAAAATCTGCACATACCACGGCGTCTCGGAAACGGGCAGATAGTTGAAGCTCTTCAGGACGCCTTTTTCATACTGCTCGTTGATAATCTCGTCCATATCCTCGCGGAATGTGCGGTAATCCGCCAGATCGTGCTTCACGACGGTGCGGTCTTCGTAGGGCGTGGTGAGTTTGAGCGTCAAAACGCCGTCTTTCCACTCAAAGGACTCGACCTGCTCGTTGAGAAAAAGTTGGCGCATCTGCGAATAGGTCAGGCTCGGCGTGTCGTCGCTGCCGACAAGCCGGAACAGCAGAACCAGCAGCGCCACCGCCATCACAAGATAGAGAATAAAGGTAAAATGTTTTGCTCGCTTGTTCAAAACGGAACTCCTTTGCGATTATTTGGTATAGACTTCCGGCTTCAGGATGCCGACATAGGGCAAGTTGCGGTAGCGCTCGTCGTAGTCCAGACCATAGCCGACGACGAACTCGTTTTCGATGGTGAAGCCGACGTAATCGGCAACGATGCTGCTCTTGCGGCGCGAGGGCTTATCGAGCAGAGTGCAGATTTTCAAAGAGGCCGGCTGCATTTCCAGAAGATGCTTCGTGACATATTCGAGCGTGATGCCGCTGTCCAAAATATCCTCCAAAATGACCACATGGCGGTCCTTAATGTCGCAGGAAACGTCCTTGAGCATCTTTACGGTGCCGCTTGAGGTCGTGCCCGAGCCGTAGGAGGAAACGACAAGGAAGTCGAAGCTGCTGCGAATGGGCGTGGCGCGCACCATATCGGCGTAGAAAATCACGACGCCTTTCAAAACGCCGAGGAAAATCGGGTCTTTGTCCGCATAGTCTGCGGCAAGCTGCCTGCCGAGCTCGGCGATGCGCTCATGAAGCTCCTGTTCGGTAATCAGAATGCGTGCAATGTCATTGTGCATGGGAGATCTCCTCTTTTTCTTTTACTCGAATTATCCACGCCGCCTGTCCCGCCTGCGGCAGTGCATCCCGGCTCGCGCCGAGCCCTGCCACCGCCAGAACCGCGCCGCCCGATTCCAAAACGGGCAGTGTGTCGCGCATTGCGCGGGGAACTTTGCGGTCGATGAACAGCTTTTTGACCGTCCGATGCGAGCCGCCGGCAAGCATCAGGCAATCGCCCGTGCGCCGCGGACGCAGCACGAGGGCGTTCTCCCGTATGATAGCACACGAGAGGCAAAAATGAAACGGGGAATTTCGGATTTCTTCGCATTTTTCCGTAAATTCACACGCGACGTGCCAGCCGCTCTGTGTCTGCGCGCAGCCGGGCAGGGGAAGGCGCACGGGGGAAAAGCCGGGGGGCAAACTGCCACTTGTAAGGAAAAATGTGTCATACTGCCGCTGCGCGCGCACGCCGCAGGGCAAAAAGACCTGCGCGGAGGGGTCGCGCGACTCCAAAAGGGCGCAAAGCGCCTCGATGTGCGCAAGGGAAACATCCTGCTCAAGAGCCGTCGCGGCGGCAAGACGCAGCGCGCGGCGGCGCAGAACCTCCGGCGCGCGCAAAAGCGGCGCGATTTCCCACGGCCCGCCCTGCGGCCGCAAAAGCGCGGCGGCAAGCGAATCCAAATATTCGTCCTCCTCGCGCAAAATCGCGCAGCGCGCGGCAAGGCGCGCGGAAAAATCGGGCGATTCGCGCGCAAGCTGCGGCAAAACATTGTGCCGCAGGCGGTTTCTGGCGGGCTCATCGGAAAAATTCGTGGAATCCGTCACCCACTGCGCGCCGATTTCCTGAAGATAACTTTCCAACTGCGCGCGCGTCACGCGCAGAAGCGGGCGGACGAAGCGCCCGCGCGCGGGCGGAATGCCGCCAAGGCCGCGAAGCCCGCTGCCGCGCAGAAGGTGCAATAAAACCGTCTCGGCGTTGTCATCGGCGTGGTGCGCGGTAGCCACGCGGTCGCAGTCAAGCGACTCTAAAAATTCATAGCGCAAGCGGCGCGCCGCCGTCTCGAGGGAAAGCCCGCGTTCTTCGGCAAATTCGCGCACATTGCCGCGCCCGACGCTCAGGGGAATCTGAAGCTCGGTGCAAAGCGCGCGCACGAAGCGCTCGTCGCGCTCGCTTTCCGCGCCGCGCAGGCAGTGGTTAAAATGCGCCGCCGAAAGGGTGATTTGCAGCTCCTCGGCGCACTCGCGCAGCAGATAGAGAAGCGCCACGGAGTCTGCCCCGCCCGAAAGCGCCACGCACACGCGCTCGCCCGCAGAGAAAAGCGCTTTGCAGGCGCCGAGCACCTCAGCTCTCACTGTGGCGCCATTCGCGGTCTGCATAGGTGGTAAACTGCGGCAACCATTGCAGCTCGACCGTGCCCGTCTCGCCGTGACGGTTTTTCGCGACGATGCACTCGGCCACATTCTGCTTTTCGGTTTCCTTATTATAATAGTCCTCGCGGTAGAGGAAAAGAACCTCATCCGCGTCCTGCTCGATGGCGCCGGATTCGCGCAAGTCCGAGAGCATCGGCCGCTTATCGGCGCGGCTTTCGTTCGCACGCGAAAGCTGCGACAGGCACAAAACGGGCACATTGAGCTCCTTTGCCATAATTTTCAGGCTGCGGGAGATATCCGAGACGACCTGCTGGCGGTTTTCGCCGCTGTAATTGCTGCGCCCGCCGGCGGAGGTCATGAGCTGCAAATAGTCAATCACGACCAAAGCCAGATTGTCGATGCGGCGGCACTTGGCGTTCATCTCCGCGACGGTCAGGGCGGGGTTGTCGTCGATGCGCAGGTCGGTTTTGGACAAAGCCGCCGAAGCGGCGATGATTTTGTCCCACTCCTGCGGGGCGATGTTGCCCGTGGTGAGCTTGCCCAGATCGACGAAGCTCTCGCCGGCAATCAGACGCGTGACAAGCTGCACCTTGGACATTTCCAGAGAAAAAATCGCGACGGTCTGCGTGGGATTCTTTTTTGCCACGCTCATGGCCATGTTCAGCGCGATGGACGACTTGCCCATGCCCGGGCGGGCGGCAAGAAGGATAAGGTCCGAGCGGTTCAGACCGTTAATCACGCGGTCAAGGTCGCGCAGACCCGTCGAAAGTCCGGGGATCGCGTTGCCCGATTCGGCCAGCTCGCCGAGGCGGTCGAACACGCGCACCAGAATGGTGCCGATGTGCTCGAGCGAATCGTTGGAATTGCCTCTGCGCAGGGCGAAAATCTTGCGCTCTGCGGCCTCCAAAATCTCCTGCGGGGTGCCGACGCCCTCGTAGACCATCTCGGTGATGTCCGAGGCGGCGGCGGCCAGATTGCGCAAAACCGCCTTTTCATGGACGATTTTCGCGTATTTTCCCGCGTTTGCCGCCGTGGGCGTGATTTGCATGAGCTGGGTGATGTATTTGGTGCTGCTCTGTTCGTCGTAAACGCCGCGCTCGCGCATTTTGTCGAGCACGGTAACGGGGTCAACGACCTGCGAAAAGCCGAACATCGCATAGATCGTCTCGTAAATTTCGCGGTTGGCCTGCAAATAGAAGTCGTCTGCGCGCAAAATGCCGACCACTTCGTTGATGCAGCGGCTGTCGATGAGCATCGCGCCGAGCACCGCCTGCTCCGCTTCGAGCGAATGCGGCGCCTGCCGCGCGAGCAGATCCTCCGAAGGCATGGGTATCCCCCCTTTTTTTCTGTTTGTTCGGAATTACTGCTCGCGAATTTCGACCTTCATCTCGGCGTTGATTTCAAAGCCGAGCTTGCATTTGACCGTGTAGAGGCCGACGGTTTTGATGGGCTCATCGAGCACGAGCTTGCGCTTATCGAGCTCCACGCCCGTCTGCGCGCGCAGCGCGTCGGCAATTTCCTGCGTCGTGACCGAGCCGAAGAGTCGGCCCGCGCCGCCGCCCTTGGCGTAAACGACGACGGTGAGCTCCTTGAGCTTCTTGGAAACCTCAAAAGCTTCCTTGCGCTCGCGCTGGCGCTTTTCGGCATTGGCTTTGTCGGTCATGCGCATGGTGTTGATGGAATCGGTCGTGGCCTCCACGGCGAGCTTGCGCGGCAGCATAAAGTTGCGCGCGTAGCCGTCGGAAACCTCAATCATCTGCCCGCGCTTGCCCTTGCCGCGAACGTCCTGCAATAAGATTACTTTCATATTCTGTTCCTCCTGATTTAGCTGTAATAGTTATCGATGGCGCGAAGCAGCGCGTCGTAGACCGCAGGGACGTTGGTGTCCGAGAGCTGCGCGCCCGCCGTGGCGGCATTTCCGCCGCCGCCGAGCTGCTCCAAAATAATTTGTACGTTTGCGTCTCCGATGGAGCGGGCGGAGATGGCGATCTGCTCTCCCTGACGGAAAATCACGAACGACGCTTCCACGCCCGAGATATTGAGCAGCTCATCGGCCGCCTGCGCGGCCAGAACGCGCGTGACGTTCTCTTCGGGCACGGCGATGGCGATGTTGCCCCGATACAGCCGCGCCGACTGCACCACGCGGTAGCGCGCGACGGTGCTCTCCAAATCGTTCTGGAAGAGCTTTTTGACCTCCGCCGGGTCTGCGCCGAGGCGGCGCAGGAAGCCCGCGACCTCAAAGGTGCGGCTGCCGGTGTGCAGGTTGAAGTTTTTCGTGTCGAGCACGACGCCCGCAAGCAGCGCCTCCGACTCGCAGGGCAGAATGTCCGTCGCTTCGACGCAGTATTGCAAAAGCTCCGTGACCAGTTCCGAGGCGGACGACGCGGAAATTTCGTGCAGGCTCAAAACGGGCTGCTCGATATAGTCCGCCGCGCGGCGGTGGTGGTCGATGACCACAACGCGGCGCACCGCCTCCAAAAGCGGCTTGCATTCGACCTGCTCGGGGCGGTTCGTATCGACCACGACCAAGAGACTGTTCGGATGCGCGGCCAAGAGCGCGTCCTGCCCGGAAAGAAACGCGTCGGCGTACTCGGGCGTCTGGCGCAGGCGCGAGATGAGCGCCGAAGCGGCGTTTTTCTCCAAATCGATGACGATGTGCGCGGTTTTTCCCTTTTTGCGGCACAGGCTGCAAATGCCCACCGCCGCGCCGACGGCGTCGAGGTCGGCCATTTTATGCCCCATGACGAACACTTCCCCCGACTGGCCGATGAGCTCGGACAAAGACGAGGCCATCACGCGGGACTTGACCTTCGTGCGGCGCTCGCTTTGCTGGTTGCGCCCGCCGAAGAAAGTGAAATCGTAGCGGTCTTTCACCACCGCCTGATCGCCGCCGCGCGAGAGGGACATTTCAATGGAAAGCGCGGCAAAATCGTAGTTTTCGCGGAAGTCCACGCCGTCTTTGCCGATGCCGACGGAGACGGTGGCGGCTACGCCCGCGGGGTTTGTGACCGTGCGGATGGATTCGAGCACGGAGAATTTTTCCTCCGCCATCTGCGCAAGCGCGCGCGCTTCCAAAAGAAGCAGATAGCGGTTGCGCTCCAAGCGGCGCAGCAGGCCGCCGTAGCGGTCGGCCCATTCGTTGATATAGGTGTTGAGCCGCGCGTTGAGCGAGGAGATCATCGCATCGGGCAGATTGTTCGTCAGTTCGTCGTAGTTGTCGATGAGCACGAGCGCGACCATCGGCCGCGAGCGGATATATTCGTCGCGCACCTGCAAAAGCTCGGTCTGATCCTGAAAATAGAGCATCGCCAGAGGCTCTTCGAGCGAACGGTCGCGCAGAAGCCCGCCAGAGACGCGGAAGCGCCGCCCGCCGTGGCGCAATTCCTGCATCGCGCCGGTCTTTCCCGTCGTGAGCCAGTCGAGCGACAGTTCCGGCAGCGCGTCGCATACGCTGCGCGCGCCGGAGGAATCCGCGCAGTCGGTCATTTCGTCAAAGGCACGGTTTGTCCAGAGAAGCTCGCCGTCTACCGGGCGCACGAGCGCCGCCGGGAAGGGAAGCTCCTCTCCCGAGGTGCGGCTGAGCACTTCGTTGCTCGCCGTGACATATTCCGCGATGGCTTTTTTTCTGCGCTGCGCGCGCAGACGGTAGCCCACGCCGACGGCGATCGTGGCCAGCGCCTCTCCGAGCGCAAGCCAGTAGATTTGCATGGCCAGCGCGATACCCACAAAGAGGACCGGAAGTATAAAATATACCACCATATTCGGCTGAAGCAGCCGCCGCAGCTTTTTGTTCATCTCCGTCTCTTCCTTTCCGTTGCGGGCTATGCCCCTTATTTTAAGGATTATATCAAATTCTGTCCGAATTTGCTACTGTTTCTTCCTCTTTTTTTCGGGATTTCAAAAAATTGTATACTTTCGCGCAAAAGCGTGCTATAATAGGCGCGTTGCCGCGCGCAAAAGCGGCATAATCGGTTCCATACATAAGCGGCACAGCCGCAGAGAATAAAAAATTTGAATCAAAGGAGTTTTCTTATTTGGCAGAAAAATTGAAAATCATCCCCCTCGGCGGGCTCAACGAAATCGGAAAAAACATGACCGTTCTGGAATACGGCAACGATATGATCGTCATCGACTGCGGCCTCGGCTTTCCGGAGGACGATATGTACGGCGTGGATCTGGTCATCCCCGATGTGACGTATCTTGCGAAAAATCAGCAGAAGCTGCGCGGATTTTTCATCACGCACGGCCATGAAGACCACATCGGCGCGCTGCCGTATGTGCTTCAGGCGGTCAACGCCCCCGTCTACGCCACGCCGCTTACTTTGGGGCTCGTCAAGCTCAAATTGGAAGAGCACGGCATTTTGAATCGCGTCAAGCTCGTCACGAAAAAGCCCGGCGACGTGGTCAAGGCCGGCTGCTTCTCGGTGGAGTTTCTCCATGTGAACCACTCGGTGGCGGACGCGGTCGCCTTTGCCGTGCACACGCCGCTCGGCACCGTCATTTTTACCGGCGATTTCAAAATCGACGCGACGGCGGGCGACGGCATCACCGACCTGACGCGTCTGGGCGATTTGGGGCGCGAGGGCGTCTATGCGCTTTTGTGCGACTCGACGAATGTCGAGCGCGCGGGCTACACGCCCTCGGAATCCGTGGTTGCCGAAGGCTTCGACCGCCATTTTAAGGGCTGCCGCGAGCGCATCATCGTTACCACCTTTGCCTCGAATATGCACCGCATCCGCTCGCTCATCACCATCGCCCACCGCCACGGCCGCAAAGTTGCCGTTACGGGGCGCAGCATGGAAAATATCCTCAAAGTGGCCTCGGAACTGGGCTACCTCGATTTGCCCGACGGCGTTCTGGTCGATATCAATCAAATCAAGTCGCTTCCGAAGGAAAAAATCGTCATCGTCTCCACGGGCTCGCAGGGCGAGGATATGTCGGCACTGTACCGCATGGCTTTTTCCAGCCACCGTCAGGTGGAAATTCAGCCGGGCGACAAGGTCATCATCTCCGCTTCCGCCATCCCCGGCAACGAAAAAGCCATCTCGCGCATCGTCAATGAGCTTTATCGCAAGGGCGCGGACGTGGTTTATGACAAGTCCGAGGGGCTGCACGTCTCCGGCCACGCCTGTCAGGAGGAGCTGAAAATCGTCCACGCGCTTGTCCACCCGCGCTTTTTCATCCCCCTGCACGGCGAGCAGCGCCATCTGCAAAAGCACGCGGCGCTCGCGCGGCAGATGGGAATGCCGCCGAAGAATATCCTCATTGCCGACATCGGCAGCGTCATCGAATGTACGCAGAAGAGCTGCAAAATTGTCGGCTCCGTCACGGCGGGCAAGGTGCTCGTAGATGGTATGGGCGTAGGCGATGTGGGCAGCGTGGTGCTGCGCGACCGCAAGCATCTGGCGCAGGACGGCATGATCGTTGTGTGCGTCAACCTCTCGAGCGAAGACGGCTCGGTTTTGACGGGGCCGGACATCATCACCCGCGGCTTTGTCTACATGAAAGACAACGACGACTTGATGGAGGCGATGAAAATGGTCGCTTCGCGCTCGCTCGAGCAGTGCCGCAGCAAGCACATCTCCGACTGGGCGACCATCAAATCCACCATCAAGCACGACCTCGGGCA